>JAEINM010000030.1 GCA_016342385.1 Spirochaetaceae bacterium
GCCGGGGTCGAGTGAACCATTGGACTCTCTTTTTGATTAATCAGGTCTATCAGTGTTTCATAAGAGGATTTCATCATTTTTTCAAAAGGCTGTCGAACTGTTGTCAGGGGAGGGCTTAGATTATCCATACCCATATTATCATCGAAGCCTGTCACAGCTATATCTTCCGGTACTTTATATCCCAGTTCTATCAGCCTGTTTATGGCTGAAACAGCTGTTTCATCATTGGCACAGACCAATGCCTCAATACTATCCAGTTTTTGACTTTTATGGAGATCATTAATCCCCTTTTCTCCTGACTCCGGGAGAAAATTTCCTTCTAGAATTATCTGATCATCAAGGGGTATCTTATGTTTTTTGAGAACCTGGCAATAGGCTTCGAATCTTATATTTGCTTCATCATTTGTTTCCGGCCCCTTGATCATGGCTATATTTCGATACTTGTGATCAATGATCAGGTGCTCCACAATTTTTGTCATCCCCTCATGATTATTAATGATAAAAGAGTGTATATTATCAAATTCGTGGGAAATACTGACTTTGGGAATATGAGAATAACGGGACAGGAATTCCAGGGTGTCATTAGTGAAATAGGATGTAACCAATCCTGCTGAGATGAGAAGGCCATCAATCTGGCTTTCTTCTATAAGATTATATATAATGTTTTCTTCTTTTATATATCTGTGACTGGCATCGAGCTGTTTCCCGAGATAGATGATCAGGTTATGATCATGGTGTTTCGCTTCTTCAACAGCCAGCCGCCAGATAATTGATTCTACAGGGCCTTCAAGCTGGTTGTGGATCAGTCCTATTGTTAATCGCTTTTTCTCTTTAATGATCTATTCCTTGTCTCTTTAATATCATTATCGTCCAGTTTAATAGTTAAACAAGAGGCTTTCTTTATCAATTATAGGTTTAAATACTCGGAATAAAAATAGGACAATAGTATATTGGTATTTTCATTTACAAAGTTTTTATCGCAATATTCTTCCCGGTAATCCCTATAAATCCCCCTTTTTCAGCAACTGGAGAATCATAATGACATATCAGCCATTTGTTATTCATAAATAGAAGGGGATCATCACTCCTCGTCTCTTCATCCAGTGGTGTATTGGTTCCTTCGGGGAGAATGATGACAGAGCAAAAGGGGAGGGGAGAAACCCGACAGGGAGCCAGATGCAGTGTTCCTCCAAAAAGTTCCAAAGCTGATCCTTTTGCCAGATAGAAATATTTTGCCAGTGAAGAATCCCAGCTTTTATGGGAGATCTCCTCTTTCCTCCCTAGAATCAGAACTAAATTGGTAACCGCTACAATCACCTCACTTCCCACGTGGTATTCCATTCCGTTCATTCTGTTGTTCATTCCATAGCATAAACCAGTCTGAAGTGATATCTCCTTACGGTATATCTCGTTTTGCACTTTTAAAAAAGAGGAGCAGTCCCGCAGTGTTTTGAGATCTCTGATATAAACAGTCTTTTCCCTGTCAGAATAGCTGATTGCCTGAGCACACATATCACTGAAATCAATTCCTTCGACAATCCGCCCGTAGGGAATTATTTCATCGGAATCGGTTGAAAGTATCTCTATCTCGGGGTGGTTGAGAGCAATCAGCTGCTTCAGCATTTTCCGATCTCTTTAAACAGCTTCCCATGGTTTGATTCCTTTCTGTAGAAAACTGGTTGTTGCCCGATGGGAGCATCAACTGTTATCCATCCTCCGGTATATTCTTTTCCTGACCACATGTGAATCCACTGGTCCTGAGGGAGATAGACTTTCCATTTTCTTTTTCCCTTTTTGACAACAGGAGCCACTAGTAAATCAGGACCGTACATATACTGGTATTTCAATGAATGAAGAACCAGGTCATTTTCATAGTGCAGATAGGGATGTCTGACTGGAGGGATGCCACTTTCCTGATATTCTATAGAAAGCTGGAGGTGGTAGGGTTTCAGTTTTGTGTAGACTTCAGTCATCCTCGCCAGATGGGAGAGAGTCTCTTCATCGGAATCAAACTGCCAGTTGGAACCGGGTCTGTTTCCCTCATGGGTTCGCATGACTTGAGTGAATGCCGAGTGCTCGGCCCAGCGCATAAACAGTTCTTTGCTTCGTTTCAGCCAGTTTACCGTTGTATAACCTCCCAGGTCGGAATGAGTGTATCCGATTCCTGTGAATCCCATGGAAATTGTCCCGGGAATGACTGTGGCAAATCCCTGATCAAAGCTCCAGTTCACCAGCTGGTCGCCATTCCAGTTCATGGCCGAGTCCTTGGAAGATCCCGTAAAGGCGGCCCTCATAAAGAAGGTCACTTCATCTTCTTTCCCCGCTTCCTTTACAGCCTGGTGATTCACTTTTGCCCAGTCTGCCGCATACTGATTGTGATAGATCTCCGCATTAATTCCCGAATGGAGCACAGCATCGACGGGAACATATTCTCCAAAGTCTGCCATCCAACCAGAAAGTCCATTTCCGATCATATCTCTTTTAATAACTTCCTTTATCCAGGAAACTGCATCGGGATTGGTCAGGTCCACCATAGCGGCTGGAAAAGTCGTTATGTAGACATAGTAGTCTTTACCCTGTTTATTTTTTACACAGTAATTCTTTTCCCTGGCTTCGCTATAAAGAGGTCCCTCGAGAGCCAGAAAGGGATTGATATATCCCAGGTAACGGATTCCTCTCTCTGCCAGTTCTTCCATATAGTTTTTAAAGGCAGGATAAAGCTCTTCGTCGGGCTTCCAGTCCCAGAATAACTGTTTGCCGAATGAGGTCATGCGAATCCCTTCCCAGTCCTGGCACCAGATAGAAGAAACTTTGATGCCGGCTTCCAGAGCTGTATTCAGTTTTTCTGTGGTCACCTTCCGTCCACCCTGCAGGCCGAGCCACATGCCATCATATACCCAGGGGGGAGGAGTTTTCTGCCGGCCCAGATATTCTGATAGGGAAGACAGGGTATTAAGGGCGCTGTCTTCGGTACCTATGACAATCTTTTCGGGTACTTCCCAGAAGAGAAGAGAACTCTTCTCTTTTTCTCTGAAGTCACATTCGCAATAAGCTGTACTCTCTGAGTGGAAATACCAGTTATCCGATGAGACGAAGGTGGGTTGGGAGAAATAGGTGGTAAAAGCATTTCCTCCGTATCCCTGCTTAATTTCTGCCAGTAGAGTCAGAAGATTCTTTCCTCTCCCCAGGCCCGGTTCCTGAACCCATATGGGCACTTTTTCGCCCTTGAGGTCCAGTTTGGAATACTGCTCCCCACAACCGTATATGTGCTCATCGGAGCTGCCCGGAAGAATAAGGCGGAATCTGTTAATCTTTTTGTTATCTGTTTGAGGCTGAATATGAACTCTTTCATCAATTTCACTGACTGTCAGTAGAAAGCCGCAATTGAAGCGGATTACAATTTTTTTGTTTTCCGATCCGATTACTTCAAAATCAGCACAGGGCTCTAAGGATTTCAGCTTGTCCTTAATTTTGAATAGACCATAGTTGAATTTGTACTTCCCTTTTCCCGAACCCATATAAAATGCGGGATTTTCCGGTGAATGACTGATAATGGTTCTCTCTTTGTATTTTATGGTAAAACCATTTAATTCCCTAAGCAGTTTGATCATAAAAAATCCCTCTCTTATCCTTTTACAGCTCCGGCTGTCAGTCCGGAGATAATTCTATTATGAAATAGAAAATAGATGATAATACTCGGAATAATTGTGATGACTATGGCCGCATACATAGCTGTATAGTCAGTCACAAACTGACTGGTGAAAAACCGTATCCCCAGCTGCAGAGTTCTCGATGATTCGGAAGAGGTGAGCAAAAGGGCCATAATAAACTCGTTCCAGGCATAGATAAAACAGAATGTCCCCGCTGTTGCCAGTCCTGTCTGTGAGAGGGGAATGATTACCTTCGTGAATCTCTGCACAAAATTAGCTCCGTCTATTGTTGCGGCTTCTTCCAGTTCCACAGGAATGGACTCCATAAAAGATGTGAGAAGAAAAACTGATATGGGAATATTGATGGCGCTGTATACAACGATAAGTGCCAGGAGAGAATCATAGATTTTAAATTTTTGAATAATGGAAAAATAGGGCACCATAAAGGCGATTATGGGAAGAAGGATACCCGCAATAATAATGGTGAATACAATATTTTTCCCTTTAAAATTTTCTCTGGAAATCACGAATGAAGTCATAGACGCCACAATGAGGTTCACTGTCACCGCAAAAAGGGCGACAATGATAGAATTGAAAAAGAGTGAAGGGAGTTTGGCTTTGACCATGGCATTGTAATAATTGATAAACATCCACTGATCGGGGAACCCGAAGGGATTCTGCTGCAGTTCCAGATTACTCGATTTAAAAGAGGCTAGAAGCAGCCAGATTAAGGGATATAGGGCAACAAAGAGGAAAAAAACAAGAATGATCCATTTAAATATATTCAGTAGTGTTTTCATCTCTATAGCTCCTATTGGACCGAATCTGAACCGGCATCAGAGCGGGTTAGAAGTTTTCGAATAAATACAATTACAACAGTTCCCAGAAAGATGAGAATTGTTCCCGTCGCATTGGCTTCACCAAGGCGGAAGGCATCCATTTTGTGATAGAGGATCAGACCCATTACCGATGTGGAATGAGCCGGTCCGCCATTTGTCATCAGAAAAGTAGCTTCGAAATGACGCATTCCGTAAGCCATCGCCAGAGTCATTGTTGTTATCAGTATTCCCCGGATCATGGGAAGGGTTATATACCATTCCTGCTGCAGAGTGCTGCAGCCGTCTATCTCAGCGGCTTCATAGTAGGATTTCGGTATAGTTGTCGTAGCGGCAAGAATGATAATCATAAAATAACCGATATATAGGACTGCCTGGGCAATAATGGCGGGGAGGGCGGTATTTATTTCTCCTAACCAGTTGTGTCCTTCGCTTCCGAAAAGTCCCAGGAAAGCATTGAGAAATCCGTACATGGGATTGTAGATTGCCTTCCACATCATGGCTATAGCAACAGCGGAAATAATATTTGGAAGGAAATAAATGGTTCTGAGGGTTTTCCATCCCCGGGGTTTCCTTGCAAGTATTAACGCCACTAAAGTAGCCAGAGGAATCTGTATGAAACCACCGGAGAGTGCCCAGATGACATTATTCTTGATAGATAAAAGAAATGTTTCATCTGTCAGTAATTTTATGTAATTATCAAGTTTTACAAATTCCATTGCCGATATACCATTCCATTTAGTCATACTGGTTGCCAGTACGAATCCCAGAGGATAAATGAAAAAAAAGGTGTAGAGAATAGTAACGGGGATAAGGAATATTAAAATCATCTTAATATTTTTATTTTTCATGAAAGGTGATTTCCTTAAATTAAAAGTATGCGGGTTATCATAATGATAACCCGCTGATTTTAATTATATATTTGAATTTCTACTGATTGTTAACTTTTTTGAGCATTTCAACAAATTCTGCAGGAGTCGCTTCACCTAAAGCCATTTTTCCAAGGGCCTGTCCGAATTCACTGACAACATCAGCCGGTACAACACCTGCAAGATGAGAGATAGTAAAAGAGGCATTATTGGAAGCTTCGATGAATTTCTGCTGTAGAGCGTCATCAATAGAAGATGCATCATATTTTACGGCGAATAAGGCACCCGATTGTTTTGAAATCTTTGCTACATTTTCTCCTTTGGTCATCCATTTTATGAATTTCACAGCGGCTGCCGCTTTTGCAGGATCATCTGCATTGGCTGCTGCAGCAAAGTTTGTCTGAAGGAAACCGATCATAGCGCCGGAATTGCTTCCTACTGCCGGTGCCGGTCCAACTTCTGTTGCTGCATATACATCAGGAGCATCACCTTTTACTCTTCCGATATACCATGGACCGTTGATAAACATAGCAGATTCAGCTGCCAGATAGTGACCACCGGAAACTCCAGCGTCTCCACCAACGGCATCTCTTGATGTGTTCCCATCGGAAAACATAGCCAGTAGAACTTCTGCTGCTTTAACATAGGCATCACCTTCAAATGGATTGTCATAGACATTTTTTCCACCGAAAGAGGCGAGGAAATGAGAATACCATAACATAGAAGTCCATGCATTTGATCCGCCGGTCATCTGAGACGTGGGTATAATTCCCGCTGCTTTCAGTTTAGCTGCTGTGTCCAGAAATTCGTCATAAGTTTTAGGATAAGATGAAACGCCGGCTTTTTTCAGTAGATCCATGTTGTACCACACAGGTGTAATAGCTACTTCGTAAGGTAGAGACTTAACCATTCCGTCAACTGTTGCCTGAGAAACAGTTCCATCATTGAAATCTTTAGACCACCCCATATCCAGCTCTTTTGAAAAATCCATCAACAGAGGAGATTCATAATATGCTTTTGTTGTAGGGTTCAGCTTCATAGTGAATACATCGGGAACAATACCCGCAGCAATTGATGTCCTTATTTTCTGTTCATAGCCGTCATAATCCGGCTGAGCTTCAATTTCCACTCTGATAGATCCGGCGTTATCGGCATTGAATTGCTCAACTAATGCAGCAACAGCTTCTGCTTTTGAGTCTTCTCCAACCCAGATACATGGCCATTGTAATGTTACTTCTTTAATTTCTTCTTTAGGTTTACATCCTGTAACTGTACCAGCTATAACAAGAATTAAAGCAAGAACCAGAAAATTACTTTTTTTCATTTCAGTCTCCTTTTATTTACTTACGTTAAGTAAGTAAACCATGGTGTGTTAATTTCTGTCAAATAAAATATGCAGAATCATAATAATATTCTAATGAAAAATTAATTAACTTGCAAAATAATCGTTAAAAACAAGATCAGCAGCACCCTGCCCGGCATTGACGGGGTTATAGGAGCAGTTTTGTATGGATAATCCCTCTATGTTGTCGAATTTACAGGGATCATCCTGCATTAATGCATCTGTATAGGCTGCCAGTTTCTCCGCATATAAAGGGGAGCGTGATATTATGAGAAAAGTATCGGGAGAGAAAATTCTACTCAGTGTTTTAAGGCTCTTGGTCAGTAGTTCCGCTTTCTCTCTGATAAAATTATCAATGTCGCAATTTCCCGAAAGAATTAATTCATCGAGATCCATAAAAGAGTCGATGGGACAGCACGATTGGATATCTTTGATGATAGCCGGTTCCGCAAGATAAGCCTGAAGGCAGCCTTTTTCCCCGCATTCACAGAGCCTTCCGTCATAGTCGATAGAGGTATGGCCTATTTCCATAGTCGTTATTCCGTTTGTGGTCAGAATCTGTCCGTCGTTTATGAAAGCACCGCCGACTCCACTTCTTATGAGAAGTGTGACAAGTGCTTTCGATTCTGAAACTCTTCCATAACGGTACTCATTCATTGCGATGACAGAACAGTTGTTATTGACAAAGAGGGGAGTGTTGAATCGCTTTTCCATCTTCTCTTTTAAAGGATAATTGGATAGGCCTTCTATGCGATCGTAGAAAAGTACTGTTCCTGTAGAAATATCGACTTTTCCCGGAGCTCCCACTCCTATACCGAGAATCTTAGATCCGGGAATAGACGATTCTTTAATTCCCTCTTCAATTAATTTACATATCAGGTTGAAGATACTGTCTCCTGTATGATCCTCATCTATGTCGATGAATTGGCTGTACACTGGAGTTCTGTTAAAATCCACTATGACTATAGAAATGGATGTGGAACAGAAATCCACACCTATGGCATAGGCCGCTTTGGGATTTATTTTATAATAGACCGGCTTTCTTCCCTTTCTATCGCTTGAAATACTGCTTTTTTTATTGATCATGATCAGTTTTTCATTTTCAAGATTGGCAAATATGCGTAGAATGGTAGGAGGTTTTAATCCTGTCATATTAACCGCTTCCGATTGAGATAGGTTATTATTCTTTTGAATCAGACTTAAAATCAGCTTCTCGTTTCTGATTCTTATATCGTTTCCACGCAAGGGTAATTTTGATGTAGCCATTTTGTTACTTCCTGAAAGTAAGTTTTAAAATATATTACATTAAAAGTACAGTTTTAGCAATAAATAAAATTAATTCATCTTTACATACTGGAAAATGAATGATACTTTTGATTATATTATTTACTGTAAGTAAGTAAATGAATATTCAGGAGAAGTTATGTCAGGTATGGACTATAAAGAATTAGAGCAGAAAGCGAAAGAGATAAGAAAAAAAACTATTGATTCCATAGGGTTTCTTGGAGTGGGCCACATTGGCGGAGCCATGTCAATCGTTGAATTACTGACGATCTTGTATTATGAGAAAATGAATATAAATCCAAAAGATCCCAAAATGAAAGACCGGGACAAACTCGTTCTATCCAAAGGACATGCCGGGCCCGCTTTATACAGTACTTTGGCCATGAAGGGATATTTTCCCGAAGAGTGGCTTCATACCTTAAATAAGGGTGGTACAAATCTTCCCAGTCATTGTGATATGAATAGGACTCCGGGAATAGATATGACAACGGGATCTCTCGGACAGGGACTCTCTTCGGCAATCGGTCTGGCTCTGGCTAACAGATTGGATAAGAGTGACCGGAATATTTTTGCCATTATCGGGGACGGCGAGTCTCAGGAAGGCCAGAACTGGGAAGCTGCGATGGCAGCCAGCCATTTCAGGTTAAATAAACTTATTGCCTTTACTGATAACAATAAGATGCAGATTGACGGTTATACAACCGATATAATGCCCATCGATGATCTGGAAAGCAAATGGAGTGCCTTCGGATGGAATACTTTCAGGATAAACGGTCATGATTTTGCCGCTCTGGATAAAGCCATTGATGATGCCCGTCTTTCTACGGACAAACCAACTATGATCATACTCGATACCATTAAAGGGAAAGGTTGTACCTTCGCTGAAGGGGTCATTACAAATCACAATATGCCGTTCACATACGAAGCAGCTCAGGAAGCCATAAAGGCTTTAGGGTAAGGGGAATATAAATGTCAGATAAAGATATGAGAGAAGTCTACACAGAGACTCTAATGGAACTGGCTGAGGCCAATGAAAATATTTGTGTAATGGAAGCTGATTTAATGAGAGCTACAGGAACCAGTCCTTTTAAGGAAAAATTCCCCCATAGAACTTTTAATGTTGGTGTCGCAGAATCGAATATGGTGGGAGTTGCATCGGGTCTATCTGCTGGAGGGAAAATCCCCTTTGCTGCAACATTCGGATGTTTTGCCGCGAGAAGAACTTTTGATCAGTTCTTTATTTCTGCCAACTATGCTCAGCAGAATGTTAAACTAGTGGGGACTGACCCGGGGATTTCGGCAGCTTTTAATGGTGGTACACACATGCCTTTCGAAGATACGGGTCTAATGAGATGTATACCGAATCTTGTCATTTTTGAACCTAGTGATACGGTTTCACTGAAAAAACTGATCAGACAGGCTGCTGAGCATAAAGGCTGCACTTATATGAGACTTCAGAGAAAAGGTAAAAATGCCTTATATCGTGAAACAGATGAGATTGTTCTGGGAAAAGGGAACGTTCTGAAAGAGGGTGATGATGTCACTATAATCGCCAGCGGATACATAATGGTTCCCGAAGCGTTGGAAGCGGCAGGAATTCTGGAGAAGGAAGGGATCTCTTCAACTGTAATCGATATGCACACAATTAAGCCATTGGATAAAAATCTGATTTTAAAATATGCAGAAAAAACAGGAGCTCTGGTTGTTTGTGAGAATCATCAGAAGGCCTGTGGATTATTTGCTGCTGTTTCAGAAATGCTTGCGGAGGAAATGCCCTCTCCAGTTGAGGTCGTAGCGATAGAAGACCAATTCGGACAGGTGGGAACTCAGAATTTTCTGCAAAAGGAATATGGTTTAACTGCTGAAAATATTGTTAAGAAAACCAAAAGAGTACTGGAGAGGAAAAATGGATAAAATAAAACTGGCAATAGCATCAGATCTTTCGGGTTTTCCTCTGAAAACCGCCATTGTGAATCATCTTAAAGAAAAATATGCTGATTCTATCAAAGTTGTCGACTTTGGAATTGAATCGGAAGATACACCTAAGCCCTATTTTGAACAAGCACCTAAAGTGGCCAGAGCTATACAGAAAGGAGAAGCCGAAAAAGGAATCCTAATCTGTGGAACCGGGCAGGGAATGGCTATTGTCGCCAATAAATTCAAAGGAATCTACGCTTCTGTGGTCGATAGTGTTTTTGCCGGTGAACGATGCAAAATTATCAACAATGCCAATGTCATCACAATGGGTGGATGGGTTACAGCTCCTTTCCTCGGAACAGAGATTGTCGATGGCTGGTTATCTATGGCATTTACCGAAAAAATGGAATTCAAAAAAGATTTCCTCACCAATGCCTTTGCCCAGGTTCAGAAACTGGAGGATGAGATTTATGGCTGAATCGCTTAATGTGATCACCTCACTGGTTGAAAAAGCTAGGATTGCTCAGGCAAAGGTCGCCACTTACAATCAGCAGCAGCTCGATGAGATCTGCCTTTCCATTGCCTGGGAAGTCTACAATGATGAAAATATTGCTATTCTCGCAAAGATGGCTGTTGAAGAAACAGGTATGGGTAATGTGGAAGATAAAATAAAAAAACACAAAGGCAAAGTTCTGGGAGTTATCTTCGATGTAAAAGGGGTGAAATCCACCGGGCTGATTGAGGAAAACAAAGAAACCAAAATCAGAAAATATGCCAAACCCGCAGGAGTTGTGGGAGCTTTGACTCCCGTGACAAATCCCACAGCGACACCGGCTAGTAATGCTGTTTCTATCCTGAAGGGGGGGAATGCGGTTATTTTTGCGCCCCATCCCAAATCAAAGGGCTGTTCTAAAAAAGCCATCGATTTTATGAGGCAGGGGCTGAAAAAAATCGGAGCACCGGAAGATCTCATCCAGATTGTTGAAGAACCCTCTATCGAAGCGACCGGCGAACTGATGAAGCAGGTGGATCTGGTTCTGGCTACCGGTGGCAGTTCTATGGTAAAGGCGGCCTATTCCAGCGGGACTCCCGCTTATGGAGTAGGGCCCGGTAACTCTGTCCAGATTATTGCGGAAGATGCCGACGTGAAAGATGCTGTAGCCAAAATAATTCTGAGTAAATGTTTTGATTATGCCACTTCCTGTTCTTCGGAGAATTCTATAATTGTAGAAGCTTCTGTCTATGATGATGTTGTCTCCCAATTAAAAGCCGGCGGAACATATCTCTGTTCACCTGATGAGAGGGAAATACTTGAGAAATGGATGTGGATCACTAATAAAAAAGGGTACAGGTCTATTAATCCCGCTATAGTTGCCAAAAGTGCTGAAGTTATTGCTTCCGATGCCGGTTTGAAGGTTCCCGGGGGAACAAAAATCCTCATGGTCGAAGGGGCTGATGCTATTGAAGATGATTTCTTCAGCCAGGAAAAACTCTCTCCGGTTCTCACCATTTTCAAATATGAAGGATTTGACCGGGGAATGGAAATCCTCACCAGACTGACAGACAACTGTGGAACAGGGCACTCCTGCGGTATTCATACAAAAACTGATTCCTATGTGGAGAGGATGTCTCTGGAAATGAAAACCAGCCGGATCATGGTCAATCAGCCTCAGGCTCCTGCTAACGGCGGGAACTTTTTCAATGGAATGGCTTCCACGACAACTTTAGGATGCGGTACTTGGGGGGGGAATATTACAACAGAGAATATTACCTATAAGCACTTTCTGAATATAACCTATGTTTCGGAGTGGTTTCCCCCTGTAAAACCGGAAGATAATGAGATCTGGGGAGAATTCCACAGTAAATTCGAGAAATAGGAATAATTGATGAAATTATTTGAATATCAGGCGAAAGAAACATTCAGGAAAAACGGAATACCCACCCCGGAAAGTGTATTGATTACATCTGAGAACGAACTGGGTGCGGCATCGGAGATTACCGGATATCCTCTGGTTTTAAAATCCCAGCTGCTTATGGGAGGCCGGGGAAAAGCGGGATTGATCCGCTTTGTTCAAGATAGAGCCCAGGCTGAGAGGGAATGTGGAGAACTTTTCGCCTCCCACTTCCATGTCACAAAGATTCTAGTGGAACAGGCTGTGGACATAAAAAATGAGATCTATCTCTCCATTACAGTTGATCCGGTAAAGGCGAAATATATGATAATCGCCTGTGCAGAGGGAGGAGTCGAAATTGAGACTCTGGCAGCTGAAACCCCCGAAAAGATAATTCGGGAATATGTTGATCCCGACAACGGTCTCCACCCTTACCAGGTAAGGAATGTGGCTTTTCAGCTTGGATTGACCGGTGATGTACTGAAGAAGTTCTCATTAGTTCTTTCCAATCTCTACAAGGCCTTTTTAGCCAATGATGCCGAGCTCATTGAGATCAATCCCCTATTTATTACAGGAAAAGATGATGTTATAGCCGGTGACGGGAAACTGTCCATTGATGATAATTCAGGATTCCGGCAGAAAACCTATGAGATTACCCGGGACTACTTTGATACCGATGCGGAATACGAATCGGCTCTGGAGGGGATACCCTATCTGCAGTTTGACGGCGATATCAGCCTGATGTGCGCCGGTGCCGGGCTGACAACCACTGTCTACGACCTGATCAATTATGAGGGTGGAACGGTTGCCAATTATCTCGAATTTGGCGGTCCCAACTACAAAAAAGCGGTTAGAGCCATGGAGCTTTGCCTGAAAAATGATTCAAAAGTCATTCTTGTGGTCACTTTCGGAACAATCGCCAGAGCTGACGTTATGGCTGAGGGGATTGTCGATGCCATTAAAAGACTCAAGCCGGACAGGCCCATTGTCACCTGTATAAGAGGTACCAATGAGGAGGAGGCCAACCGCATACTCAAAGACGCGGGACTTGTACCTCTATACGATACGGAGGAGGCTGTAAGAAAAGCCGTTTCTATCGCAGCCGGAGGTGAAGCATGAGTATATTCATAAATGAAACGACAAAAGTTCTGGTTCAGGGAATTACCGGTAAAGAGGGGCGTTACTGGACAGAACATATGATCGGTTGTGGAACTAATGTTGTCGCAGGAGTCACTCCGGGAAAAGAGGGGCAGACAGTAGAAGGCCTGGATGTCTACCATTCCGTTCGGCGGGCAGTGGCTCAGGAGAAAGTTGATGCCTCCATGCTCTTCGTTCCACCCCGTTTTACAAAAGATGCTGTTTTTGAAGCCCTCGATGGGGGAATAAAGAAAATAGTCACTATTGCAGACGGGATACCCCTTCATGATGCTGTTCAGATTAGAAAAGCAGCACTGCTCGAAGGCGCTCAGGTTATCGGTGGAAACACTTCGGGGGTTATTTCTCCCGGGAAGGCTATGATGGGATTTTTCCCCTACTGGATTGAAAGAGTGTATAAGCCCGGTAGAATTGGGGTTATGACTAGAAGCGGATCCCTTACAAACGAGGTGACAGCCATGGTTGTAAAAGCGGGATTCGGAGTTTCTTCTCTCATCGGAATAGGAGGTGATCCCGTGCCAGGCACCCGTTTTGCAGAAATGCTGCCCCAATATGAACAGGACAGTGAAACAGATGCCGTTGTTATCATCGGTGAGCTCGGTGGATCCATGGAAGAGGAATGCGCCCGGATGATACGCGATGGATTGTTTACAAAACCTCTCGTCGCTTTTCTTGGAGGGAGGACAGCTCCCGAAGGGAAGAGAATGGGCCATGCCGGGGCAATTGTCTCGGGAGGAAAGGGATCGGTAAAAGATAAAATTAAAGCAATAGAAAGCGTCGGTGGAAAAGTCGCTCAAAGACCCCGTTTTGTGGGAGACCATCTAAAAGAACTTTTAGGAAAATAGAGGAATAGTGATGACTTTTGAAACAAGAAAAAAAACACTCTATCTCGGTCTGGCTTTTACTGTCATGATCGCTATGATGATTCTGCCGCTTCCCGATTCTGTGAGGAATGCGGGCAAGGGTTTTCTGACTTCCGAAGGGCAGGTCGCCATGGGTATTCTTCTCTTCAGCCTTGTCTTATGGATGACTGAAGCACTGCCTTTTCATATTACCGGTATGTTGAGCGTCATTCTTCTGGCCCTGTTCGATGTTGATACTTTTAAGAATATAGTCAGTGTGGGGTTTGGTAATCACATCATCACATTTTTTATAGGTGTCCTGATTCTATCGGCATTTATAACAAAATCAGGTTTGGGGAAGCGGATTAGTGTATATCTTCTTTCCCGGACCGGGAATCATACCAGTCTCATTATCCTGGGTTTTATGCTGGTAGGAGCAATGCTCTCCATGTGGATTACCAATATGGCGGTTGCGGCCATGCTTCTGCCTCTGGGAGTTTCTATTCTTGAAGAGGAAGGTGCTCTGCGGCTGAAAAGCAATTTCGGGAAAGCTCTTATGATTGCCTGCGTCTGGGGACCTCTCATCGGTGGAATCGGAACTCCGGCGGGTGCAGGCCCCAATCCTATTGCCATCGGATTTCTGAAAGAGATGGCCGGAATTGATCTGAGCTTCACTCAGTGGATGATGTACGGTGTTCCTGCGGTGATCCTTCTTCTTCCCATAGGGTGGGGATTGCTTCTTATTATGTTCAAACCGGAAATGAAACACCTGAAAAAGACGAAAGAGGAACTTCGCCATGAATTTGATCATTATCCTCCCATGAGCCGCGAGGAGAAACTGACAATGATCATTTTTCTTTTAACCGTTTTTCTCTGGCTGAGCTCGGGATTAATCGGTAAGATTCTGGGAATCTCTATCCCCGTATCCATGCCTGTTTTATTGACAGCGACCCTGTTTTTCTTTCCCGGAGTCACTGGGCTGAAATGGAAGGAAATTGAAGAGGATATATCCTGGAGTGGTATTATTCTGGTTGTAACGGGAATCTCCATAGGTATGATGCTCTACAAAACAGGGGCTGCCGGTTGGCTGTCATTTGTACTGCTAGGTGGAATCGGGACTTTATCTCCCCTGCTTAGAGTCGGATCGATAGTTCTGATTGTTATGATTCTCAAAATAGCTCTTTCGAGCAATTCTGTCACAGCCACCATAGTTATACCCATAATGATTGCTCTTGCGGACAATCTTGGACTCGATGCTCTTTCTATTGCTTTACCGGCATCGATTACCGCTTCTCTGGCTTTTATTCTGGTAACCTCCAGTCCGACGAATGTCATTCCCTATTCGGCGGGATTCTTCTCAATACGAGATTTTGCCAGGTCGGGTATTATTATGACAATTTTCACAACAGTTATTGTCTCTCTGGTGATTTATTTCATCGGAAAAGCCTCTGGTTTGTATTAACCGGTAATAAAATATAAGGAATTGAATATGGAAAATGTCCTAGACGGCCAAAAGTATAATACTGAAAAAAGCACATGTATTAATAAAGAGCTTTTCAATCGGTACAATAGTAATCTGAACTGGTTAAGTGCATCGGATATGAAAATACAAAACAGCCGATCCGCCGAGATCACCTATAAAAATGAAGAGACGCTTATTGTCAACCTCAGAGGAGGGGTCACAGTGACTGTCGATGGAAAGGATTATGCTCTTAAGCATTACGATATGCTCTACATCCCCATAGATACCCCTTTTACAGTCTCCCACAAAGGCGATGAGGAAGCCTGGTTATATGTGTATCGCGCAACAGGTGATGTAAAATACGAGACATACTACGCAGATTATGAAGCTTGTAAAAAAGATGAAGAGAGAATCCGTTATCTCAATAGAAAAGTCGTCTACAAGATGTTTGATGTATCGGAAAATGCCAATAAATTTATGGTGGGTTACACCTTCTATGAAGAGAGAACAAGAGCATGGCCACCACACAATCACACAGATCAGGAAGAGGTCTATAGTTTTATCGAAGGTCATGGTGCTATGGAAGTCTACAAAGATGATGAGAACAAAACATTTGTACCTTCAGTAGAGGTTGGCGACCATATCACAATTCCTATTCTCAATTATCACCCCGTATTCAGTCATGAAGAACCACTGTGTTTTATCTGGTGCATTGCCGGTGAACGGTACTGGGTGGGAGATAAAAATAAAGATTTTATGACAGCAAAAGTCGACAAGCTTACGACTTAAACTGTCTCTTTCAAGATATCCTGATTTCAGTCTTTTTCCGGACCGGATCAGGTTCTATCTCCGACAATTCTTCCACAGAGCATAGGATCTTGCTGCCAGTTCCGCCATTGTTATTTCCTGAAAACCGAATACCAAAGGTTTGATTGTATCGTTGAGAGCATCGGCATATTTTGAATGGAAGTTTCTTTTCCCACAAGCCGCTCCGGTAATTGACCCTACTGTGGCCCCGTTGCAATCCGTATCGAGACCGGCCATGACGGCAATGGAAACAGAGTGATGAGGATCCATTTCCCCATAATAAATAGACATAGCGCAAATCAAAGAATTATTTACAGTGTGAACTGCCGGCATATTTCTATAGAGAGTATCAAGCCTGTCCATGAAGATTTCCCAGGTATCACATTCTTTCAACCAGATAAGTCCCTCTTTCAATGCAGCATATAAATGGGACGTACGAGGAATCTGACTTATGCCGATCTCAATCAGCTTAAAGGGATCACTTTCGCAAAATGCTGCCGCTATCATCGCTGCGGCAAACATCTCTCCGTATATACCGTTACCCCGATGTGTCCAGTGAGCATCCCTCCAGGCAAACTCAGCTGCCAACTCGGGATCTCCCGCACAACAATATGCCCAGCCGTCAGCTCTGATCTGAGCACCGATCCACTCTCTGTAGGGATTATTATAAGTACTGGTGAAATCAGGTGAAATATGACCTTTATCCCTGTTAAGCCAGTGAGTCTTCATATTGTAATTTAGAATTGCCTGTGCTTCCGCTGTACAAATCGCAGCGAAAGGCAATGATTCATTCCAGGTATTTGCCACATTCCTCCAGGTGAAATCAGGACCGTATTTTTCAAGAACTCTCAAACCTATCAATGTATAGTGAATATCGTCATCCGGTTCCATATAAGAGATGTTCTCGCGAAGTGAATTTTCACATATGAGATCTATTTTATTATCTGTCCAACCTTTACTTGTAAAATAATCATTTAACGGCCAGTCATCTTTCGAGATTAAATGGTCTTTAATCTTCTGTCGCCCATTTCCGCTCATACCGACAATCTCAACTGGTTTTCCCAGAGCACACCCACAGGCTCGTCCTGTCCATGCTCCATGAAGTTTATCGAGCAATTCCTCTTCATTGATTCTCGGTAATTGATAACTCTCAGGAGGTCTGGAATCCTTTATAGACTGTAGATCATTCGGTTGAGAAAATGCCCAGGTTTCCCGGAAATCAAATTGTTCATATACTCTCAACTGTTTAAATAGGGGATACAAAGCCTCTTCATTATACCGATCCGATATGGGATCCAGAATATCAAATGCCGATAAAATTACCTCGGGAATAATTCGTCCTTCACTCTCGATCTGTCTTATCTCTTCCCGTACCTGATTATAGGGATGGTCCCAGCCGTATATCATCATTAATAAAAACCTCCAGGCTAATTGTTTATATCATAAGTCATGATTTGGGGTTATACTTATCATAATATGGATAGTTATAGGCTAAATCATTCC
>JAEINM010000031.1 GCA_016342385.1 Spirochaetaceae bacterium
GAGACGTCCGTATCGGATGTTATCCATAATAGTCCCCGAAAAGAGATGGGGGGTCTGTAGGACCACGCCCAATTTTGACTGAAGAGATTGTTGAGTAAATCCCCTGTAATCTCTGCCGCCCATAAGAATCCGCCCTTTTTTAGGCTCATAAAACCGGCAGACAAGGTTTACAATGGTGGATTTCCCGCCCCCCGTGGGTCCTACTAGTGCGATAGTTTCACCGGGACGCACTTTGAGAGAAAAATTTTTGAGAACAGGATTGTCTTTTTCATAATAAAAATCAACATCGTCAAATTCGACATCTCCTTTTACCGTGTCTACCTCGATTGAACCGGGACGATCCTGGATATCCGGCTCTGTATCGAGAAGAGAAAAAACACGCTCGGCACTGGCCACAGCCTGTTGCATTTCGCCATAAACCCTGGCCAGATCCTGTACAGGCCACATCATAAAAGTGATATAACTGATAAATGCCTGAAGACTCCCTATAGTGAATAATCCCAACTTGAACTGAAATCCTCCGAACCAGAGAACCGCCCCGAAGGCCACAGCCGTAATAATCTGCACAATGGGGAGGAATATAGCTGAGAGCCAGAGCGCCCGATAGGACGCTTTGTACATATCATCAGTCAGCTCTCCAAAGAGCGAGAGGTTCTTCTTTTCCCGGACCAGGGCCTTGATAATTTTAACACCGGTGATATTCTCATTGTAAGCCCCTGTAATTTTCGAATTGACTGAACGGACCTTTCTAAACTCTCCGATTATATATGTCTGAAACTGCAGAGCGATTGTGATCAGAACAGGCATGGAAATAGCAACGATTATGGCCAGTTTCCAATTAAGGATAAACATGAATATCATAGCGGAACTTATATTTGTGACAGCCCAGACAATATCGAGAAGATTCCATGTAACCAGATCGGAAACTCTCTGAATATCCGAAGTTAAGCGGGAGATGATCCATCCGACCGGTGTTTTATCAAAATAGGAAAATGAAAGATTCTGCAGGTGACTGAATAATTTTTTCCTTAAGTCGTACTGAACCTGCTCTCCCAGCCGCCCCGCGCAGTAAATGAACCCAAAGACGACAAGGGCCAGAATAAAATGCAGGATCCCGAAAGCTCCCAGATAGCGGAACAATAGACCCTTATCTCCCGGGATGACAGCTTCATCAATAGCGTGTTTAACAATAAATGTGCCGAAAGCTTCAAGGAAAGCCGTGGCCATAATACAGATGAGAAAACCGACCAGAAGGATCCAGTGAGGTTTTGCCTGTCTAAGGATCCTCATGGCCGTTTTTGTATTGAGTTTATTGTTAAATTCTTCCTCTTTAAAGTGTTTTTCAGCCATGTAAAAGCTCCTCTTCCAGCTCTGCTTCAATTTTGTTCTGCAGCTCAAATACATGTTTATAGAATCCCGGTTTATCTATCAGATCTTTATGCTGTCCCCGTTGAATGATCTCACCCTCTTTGAAGACGAGAATCTTGTCGGCATTAATCAGGCTCTGGATTCTATGGGCAATAATAAAAGTAGTTCTTCCAACCATTAAACTCTTTAAAGCTCCTCTAATATCATCTTCAGTCTCCGCATCTACAGCCGATGTGGAATCGTCGAGAATCAGAATTTTCGGATCCTTCAAAATAGTTCTGGCTATGGCAATCCTCTGTTTCTGGCCGCCCGAAAGAGTCACACCCTTTTCACCGACCATAGTCTCATAACCTTGGGGAAAAGACTTAATACTTGTATGTATAGCAGCGGCTTTCGCCGCGGCAAAAACCTCTTCATCAGAGACTTTTCTTTTTACACCATAAGTAATATTTTCTTTTATCGTGGTGGAAAACAGAAATGGTTCCTGCTCCACCAGACCAATATTACTTCTCAAATAGTGACGGGAATACCCCTCTATGGGGATGTCATCAATCATCAGAGAACCCTTATCTTTAGTGTAAAATCCCGGCAGGAGATTCACCAGAGATGTTTTCCCCGAACCGGTCTCCCCCAGAAGGGCAATTGATTCTCCGGGAAGACAGCTGAGATTGATATTTTTCAGAACGGCGCCAGAGTTATCGTAGCTGAAAGACAGATCGATGAATTCGATTTTCCCTTCCAGTTCTTTATCATCATTTCCCGAAGTCAGATCTTCCTGATCGTTGAGCAGAATAGAGGCGACCCTGCTGTAGGAAACCCAGGATTGTGAGAGCTGAGCGATTATTCGGCCCATCTGCTGAATCGGCCAGATGATAGTATTGAGAAATCCGATATAGGCAACCATATCGCCTATGGAAATTGTCTTTTCAATGACCATAAGCGCCCCCATGGTGATTCCAAAAATCATCTGTGCGGCGCATATTATATGAGAAGAGGGCCAGTAGAGTGCATGATTCATGAGAAATCTCTTTCCTCTGACAAATTTCTCTCTGTTTTCAACTTCGAATTTGTCTTTTTCATACTCCTGTCTGGCAAAAGCCCTGACGACTCTCACTCCTGTGAGGTTCTCCTGTACAGCGGCGGAAACTTTCCCATCCTGATCCTGATAGGATTCATAGGAATTGTGAATTCGTTTGAAAAACAGGGTCGACATAACAGCTATAAAAGGAATGGCAATTATGGACAGTAGAGCCAGCTTTGTATTGAGATAGAAGATGGAAATCAGGTTGATGATAAACATAAAGAATATCCTGGATAATCCGGCGATCATTTCACTGTAAAACCGTCTGATTGTATCCACATCGGATGTGGATTTCTGAATCAGCTCCCCTGTTCTGGTTTTATCGTGATAGGAAAATGACAGTTTCTGCGTATGATCAAATATGGAATTCCTCAAATCCCGGGCAATCCCCTCTGCTGTTGCACCTGTCCCCCGAGCAGTAAGAAATGAAAACAGACCTCTGACCAGGGCAAAGGAGATATAAAAAAATGAGAAGTACATAAGAGGAAAGCGCCAGTCACCTGTATTGATCACATCATCAACATAAAAGCGTAGGACAAAATAACCGGCTGTACCGGCAGCAACGGCAATCGCCTGAAACAATAATGCGGCGGAAAATCTGAGTTTGTATCCCTTGAGCAGAAACCATAATCCTCTGCCCGAAGTGGAAGGTATATTTGATAATGTATGCATAAGCCGGACTTCCCCTTGTAAAAATATAGGTACAAATGGTAAATCAGCTAAAATCAATTATCAAGGGACAGAATGATTATAAATTGAGATTATTTGGTGAGAGATCTTACATTTTTTTCTGTACAACATGTTTATAAAATCTGATAATTACAGTTATTATGAAAACAAAAAAAACAATATTCATTCTTATTTCATCTTTCATTTTGACTGCCGCAGCAATACTGGTATATTTTTTATTCCTGATTAAACCTTCAGGAGAGATCATTTTCTACACTCATCTCTACAACAGTGATGTCAAAGAGGAATTATCTGTTATACTCGACAAATTCGACAAAACAAATCCCCATATCAATCTGACTTATCATATACTACCCTATAGAGATATGATTAGAGAGATAGAATCTCCAGCAAATAGGGGAGACATGAGTAAAACATCTGTCATCCTGTCCTCTCTAGTTTACAGCGACATAGATGATGATGCTTACATATCTCCCGGAACCTGGACCGGGACTGAATGGAAACTCTATTACAACCAGGATATCTGGAAACAGACAATGGGAGAAAAAGACCCCGGTTCTCTTAATTCTTTGAATTTTAGTGATTTCTGTACAGAGATCAGAGATTCCATGAAAGATGAACAAATAATATTCAGTGCCAGCAGTCGCTATTATATACAATGGCTTTCGTGGGTTCAGCATCTAAAACTCGTCCTCAGCAATGGGCGAATGCCCTCTTCTCTCGAGCTTTCACAATGGAGCGATGCGGTTTCTCTTTTTGATTCTCTGGTAGAGGAAGGATATATCAACAGAGATCACGGTGAAATAAACGAAGCATCAGCTGCTTTAAAAATGTTCAGAGGTGAATCTTTATTCACTTTATCAACAGATAGACTTTACAATATCTTCCTCCCTGGAGATAGAGAAAAGATAGGAAGCATCAGTTTTCCCTCAGGGAAAAAAAGACAGTGGTCTGTTGGATCCGGTTTTTATCTTGCAGCTCTGAAATACAGGGAAAAATCTCTTAACACTCGAAAGGCCACCCGTCTTTTGATCGATTACCTCAGAAGTGAGCAAGTCATAAATTCTCTTCTCGTAGATACGGGAACAAAACTGACCCCCCCCAGAAAAAAATATTCTAAAATCACGGAGATTCCCTCCATTGCCGATATTCCCGATAATGAGGCACTCCGGGAACTGATCGATTACATCCGAAAATAGAGAAAGGGAGTTTTCACTCCCTTTCCTCTTATGGCAGATCCAGAAATTCCGCTTCTTCCATGGTCGATCCGTTATACCCAAGAATCGGATTACCCAAGATCAATTGATCTGAGACATTGAGCTCCTTCATTTCAACAAAGCTGGGTGACGACGATGGAATTGTCAAAGCCGGAACAGCAATGACTTCCCAGTCTCCGGAAAAGTCACCGGTCGATGAATTAGCGCCATCTGCCAATGATCCCAGGACTGTAGTCGGATAAGCCATTCGAATCGCCACATTGGAACCGAGAAAAGCGGAAGACAATGATGTGATAAGAGGACGATAATCGGCTGTTCCGAAATCGCGGATATTCATTCCGATATACTGCCCGGCATTAAACAGAGCATCTACAGTGAACAATCCCACAGTCGTATCGGTAGGTCCTGTCAGATAGGCGTAATCGAGGTATCCCGTTGTGCTGTTGAGGAAAGCCATATGGATTCCCCCCGCAGGGTCAATAACCATGTTGATATGCATACCGCTGTTTGCTGCTACCGTCGCTCCGGTATTCCAATTAGTCCAGGCTCCCAGCTCCGAATCTGGAGCCGTATTATACATGAGTTTTACAGCGTCATTCTGAGGATCGTACCAGGCCAGATAGATTATGTCATTGACAGAATCATAAGCCAGCTTAAAGTGCTCACTCGAATTGGCTCCTGAAACCAGGACGTCCCGTACGGCGCTGCTGTCAGAATTATAAGTGGGATCATTAATCCCCGTATTTCTGGCATTTTTCTCAACTCCCGCACTGGCGTAAGCCGATGTATTGGCAACATCCTTGGAAATGGTTGCATTCCAGGTATTCAAGGTCGTTCCTGTCACGGCTGTTCCGGCGATAAAACCGGTATAAACAATCCCTTTATTGGCTGAATTGCCGTCATAATAAGCTACATAGTTCTCCGTGCCGGCATCTGTACCATTTGTTTCAATCTGAACATTCTTGTATCTGGTCAGATCACCGGCTCCATTAAAATTGTAGTTGCCAAGACCCAGTCTGTCACCGGCGACATTAAAGTTATAGGCAGCATAAGCATCATCAGTATAGGGTGCCGGAGTTTCTATAGACCACTGAACCGATCCGTAGAATTCCCAATTGTCATTGGCCGCATCACCCCACCATCGGGCATTATTCAGGAAAGTCCATATTCTGGTTCCGCTAGCATTGTATTCAAAATCGCCTCCTGAAAGAGTAAAACTTTCGGTCATAAGCGTTGAGTTGATCTTGATAGAATCAGAGCCCGATGTATACATCCAGTCCATATCATCAATGATATCATCGGCGTTTCCATCGACAGTAGGCCGCATAACCGCGTTGTCGCCAACAAATAGCATATCGGTCAGATCCCAGAGAGACAGATACCTGTCATCGTTCCTGTCCGGATAATAAGGGGCCGCTTCAAGATTCTGATCCAGCGTGTTATTATTACTATTGTTTGAACTTGGAACCAGATTCGTTGTAACAACAACGGCTCCCGATGTGGTCGTATCATTTAGATCGACTGACAGAGAAGTAGTCGAGCTGCCTCCTTGAGGAGTAAAATTCACTCCACCAATAGACACGGAATCAGCGGCTACTTCAGACAGATTGTAACCTTGGATCGTAATAATCGCATTATTCGCCACTGTATAGCGACCGAGAGCAGATCGTTTGACAAAGGTTTTCAGTCCCACATCCAGTCCGGTCAATATGTTCGTAATATAGGGAACAACATCAACAGTTTCAGTCGGCCGGCTTCCTATTGCTGTTACATTGGGTTTTGCATCTTCACCGTATACACGAATGTCGATATCGGCCTGGGCCACATTACTTATGGAGGTCTGCGTATTCCAGCTGTAAGACCAGTCATAGGTATAACCGACTATCGAGTCACCAGTCTGATTAGATGTAGTGGCTTGTCCATCTATAGCAAAACCACTTCCCTGATCAATTTCTATATAGACATCGGGATTCTGATTATCATCATAAACTGTACCCGTAAGGATTATAGTTCCTGAAACATCGGCATCACCGTCACCGCTGAAGATTGATTCCTCTAAATGACCTCCCCCGGTGATATTAGACTGAGAGAGTGTATCGAGAGTCACAGAAGGACTCTG
Organism: Spirochaetaceae bacterium; assembly: GCA_016342385.1. Taxonomy (GTDB): domain Bacteria; phylum Spirochaetota; class Spirochaetia; order DSM-2461; family DSM-2461; genus Spirochaeta_F. Next base: position 6,476 of record JAEINM010000031.1, read on the forward strand.
TGTATCATTAGCGGCATCATAAACCCAAATATAAAAATCTTTTGTAGCGACTATACCGTCATCATCTTTTATTCTCGCTTCAAAACGGTAATAGTGGTCATCACTAAGAACTGCCGTATCAAAAGAGAGTGTACCACTGGCAGTGTCTTCGGGATTAAAGTCCGACGCATCGTAGAGGTAGGTATCGTCCAGATCGTAGGAAGTCTCAAAAATTCCGACATCTCCACTTATAACACTATATTGTTCAATAACCTCCAGTTCATAAGTTGTAGCATCGATTCCGGGAGAGGGGTCGGAAAGGTGATCAGAAACATAGACGACAATATTACCAGAACCGTCTGCTTTAACCCGGACTCCACTGTCTGTATAGTTTGTTCCAAAAATATCAATGCTGTCGATAGCCGGTGGAAAGTTAGCAACCTGTATGGTTTCAGTTTCAATAGAGCGGTTTCCCGATCCATCATAACTGGCAAAATGAACATCTATTGGTCCGTCTGGCAATATGGTTGAGTTTAGATAAGCATACCACTCATCGTAGGTTCCTTTTGAACGGAGCCCTTCGAGGAAATCGTCATTATCCCCGGGAGACTCGCTATCACTGTCAATTTCAAATCGGTTGTCTACTGAGATGATATAAGAGCTGTCGGTTGGTATGGAATTTCCACTGATTGCTGTCGAAGCTGTTGCTCTGGGGCTGTGAAAGTCAGAACCTTTTACAAAAAAGACATCGACTCTGTCCACATTGCTGATATCTCCCGTATCTTCCACACTTCCTACAACTTTCGTATTGGTTCCGTCAAGAGAGGTAATTCCAGCCACTTTGGTCAATTCATTATTGTAGTCCCAGACTCCTGTCGGTTCAACTGTGTCGACATTAATCGCAAGGGTCTTATCTGTAATTTTTCCAACAGTGTCTTCGATCCTGATGTAGAGAGTCATTGATCCGTCTCCTGCACCACCCCTGGCTACAGCTACAGTATGACTCCAGTTCGGCTCGGTAAAGCTGTCTACTGCAGTGTAGTTTGTTCCATCTGAACTGTAGGAAACAGAAGCAATCCCATTGAGATCTGCTGCTGTTCCAATTAGATCAAAACTGTTATAGACCAGCATTCCCGCTGAAGCAGGTTGAGGGTCAGTTGAGGCATCGTAAGGACTTGAAATATCGAGAGTCACTATAGATCCTGTAGGGAATGTCGTATCCACTGTTATCTGCTGCAGAGCTGTCTCAGTCCAGTCATAATTACCATCCCAGACTCCACCATCATTAATATCGGCAGCCCTGATCTGAATTTGGTACTTACCATCTGTTACACCTGCTCCAAGGGTATGAGACCAGGAAGCAAATGTGGCATCACTTGATGGTTGACCTGAAACATTGGTCCAGTCATCTATTAGGGTTATACCGTTTTCCTGATACAGTCGGTACTGGACCGTTGAAGCATCAACAGCATCGTCATCTTCTATAGTTCCGGAAATTTTCTTGGAAAGAGGTAACTCATTAACTCCAAACACTCCACCTTCTGTAATTGAAGAGTATTCAATTACAGGGTTATCAGAACTCTGGTCAATTGTAAAATTCACAGAAGAAGCCGCACTGATATTCCCGGCAAGATCAACAGATCTCACCCAGAGTGTATACGCTGTGGGACCAATGATTGCAGATGTATCGTATGTGTCGCTCCAGTTGTAATTACCGCTGGCAAGGGTATAAGAACCGGGATAGGCCGGTTCACCTGACACTGCAGTTTGAATGCTGTAATAAATTTCATCTACACCGGTTCCCCCATCATCACTGGTTCCTCTCACAGTCATCTCACCATTCAGGGTTGCACCGGAGGAAGGCTGATTGATGACCACTGTCGCCGGAGTCGTGTCGACGGTGATATATCTGTCATAAGTCTGTTCTTTATTATATTCATCTGTCAGTCGGACCTGATAGGTTAAAAGACCATCTGCTCCAAGAGTATAGGTATAATCCCAGGCTTCATTGATTCCCGGGGTAAAATTGTCGGCGGGAATCCATATAGTTCCACCATCGAAACTCAGATCGACATCGGTTACGCCGTTAGCGTCACTGGCTGTTCCGCTGATCAGCAGATTGACTCTTGTCGCACCACCGGTTGCTGTATCAAATGTCGTAACAGGATTGGCTGTATCCACGGCGAACTGAACATTAGATGTTTCAGTCCAGTCATAACTACCATCCCAGACTCCACCATCATTAATATCGGCAGCCCTGATCTGAACCTGATATTTACCGTCTGTTACAGTTCCGCCAAAGGTGTGTGACCATGTGACAAAACCGCCATCACTGCCGGGCTGACTGGAGACATTGGTCCAGTCATCTATTAGTGTTATACCGTTTTCCTGATACAGTCGGTACTGCACCGTTGAAGCATCAACATTGTCATCATCCTCTATTGTTCCGGAAATCTGCTTGGAAAGCGGAAGAAGGTTGTCGGCAAAAGTCCCGGCATCATTGAGTGTAGAATATGAAATAACAGGGTTATCAGAACTCTGATCAATTGTAAAATTCACAGAAGAAGCCGCACTGATATTCCCGGCAAGATCAACAGATCTCACCCAGAGTGTATAGGCTGTGGGACCAATGATTGCAGATGTATCGTATGTGTCGCTCCAGTTGTAATTACCGCTGGCAAGGGTATAAGAACCGGGATAGGCCGGTTCACCTGACACTGCAGTTTGAATGCTGTAATAAATTTCATCTACACCGGTTCCCCCATCATCACTGGTTCCTCTCACAGTCATCTCACCATTCAGGGTTGCACCGGAGGAAGGCTGATTGATGACCACTGTCGCCGGAGTCGTGTCGACGGTGATATATCTGTCATAAGTCTGTTCTTTATTATATTCATCTGTCAGTCGGACCTGATAGGTTAAAAGACCATCTGCTCCAAGAGTATAGGTATAATCCCAGGCTTCATTGATTCCCGGGGTAAAATTGTCGGCGGGAATCCATATAGTTCCACCATCGAAACTCAGATCGACATCGGTTACGCCGTTAGCGTCACTGGCTGTTCCGCTGATCAGCAGATTGACTCTTGTCGCACCACCGGTTGCCGTATCAAATGTCGTAACAGGATTGGCCGTATCAATACCTAATCTAATTAAAGGCGATTCACTCCAGTCAAACTCCCCAATATTAAATACTTCACCGGCATTAATATCAGCAGCTCTCAGTTTTACCCAATATTTCCCATCGGGAATTCCTGCACCAAATGTATGAGTCCATGTTGATAATGTTGTGTCAGAACCTGGAGCCCCGGAAACAACTGCCCAACCGGCCGTTATTTCACCTGCCGTCCAACCAGTGGTGATCTGAGTGATCCCATCTTCCTCATAGAGCTGATATTGTATAGTCGATGCATCGACTCCGTCATCATCGGTGATAGTCCCTGTTATCTGCTTGGATGCAGGAATCAGATTGTCAAAAAATGTCCCGCCTTCCAATATTGAGGAATAACTTATCACCGGTTTATCAGAATTCTGATCAACGACAAAATTAACGAAATTCACAGAACTTTCATTTGTCGCCGTATCAACAGAAACGACACGGAGAGTATATGTATCATCAGGATATGCCGGGTCTGTAGTATCGATTACGGCATTCCAAGAATAATTTCCTGGAAATAATGAGTATCCAGCGGGAAAAGCAGGAACAATATCTGTTGATGAATCAATACGATAATGAACCTGATAAAGGCTAATGTTATCTCCGGAAGTTCCACCGACAGTAATAGTCCCGTTAACAGTTTCACCCGAAGCCGGCTGAGTTATGGTAACTGTAGGAATTGTAGTATCTAACGTAAACAGTCCGTTTTCAACAGTCGTAGCGCCATAGGTATCTGTTGCCCGAACAAGGAAACTATACGTATCATCACCGGAAATAGCAGGAAGTGTATAATCCCAGTTAACAGGGCTACCGGCTGTAATACCAAGATCCGTCCAGTTGGCACCATTATCGAAACTTATAGCCATAGAAGCCACATCATTGGCATCAGCGGCTGTTCCGTCGATTAAGACATCTGTTTTATGAGAGCTGAACTGAGCTGGATTAGCAATTGTTATACTGGGAGGTCCCAGATTTAAAATAAAGGGGATTCCACCGAGATCTGCAGAATCTTCTATATTCCAGTTGAAGTTTGTTGAATATTCAGGTGAGGCACTGGAAGCTCCAAAACTGTCATCAACATCAAAGATATTATCTCTAACCCTGAGTTTTACAGTATGTTCACCCTCCAGGATTCCCACAGGAAAATCATGTTTCCACACGACCAGTTTTCCACTTGTCGCCGGAGGCTGTGAAACCGGTTCCCAACCGGCATTATCCAGATTGATTTCTATGGCCGCACCCGTATCGGTATAGATGGCTGAGGGATTAATAAGATCATCATCTTCAATAATTCCTGTTAAGGAAGTGGCACCGACAAGCACATTGTCAGTGGCTACTGTTTTAGTCTTATCAACATCGTTAAAAGAGATAACAGGCCTGTCACTGGTCTGATCAACAGATATAGTCCTAGTATACTCTGCAGATTCATTTCCCGCTTCATCGACGGCTTTCATGGAAATTACAAAATTCGAAGCAATTACGGTATTATTGAGCAAAGTACTGTCAAAGATATATGACCAGGAATAATTCCCTGTTGTAGTATCCCATAAGGCCAGATCTACTGGCGGAGCAGTTCCCTCGGGGTTAATATCTATATAAACAGCAGTTACACCTCGGTTATCATTAGCCGTTCCCTGTACAGGAACAGTTTTTCCGTTTATATCTGCTAATGCAGGCGGCAGATCTATTACAATAGTCGGAGCTGTAGCATCGACGACAAACTGCCTGTCTAAAGTTGATTTTCCTCCGGAGCTGTCTGTAGCCCGGATCTGATAGGAATAATCACCATCAGTTGTTCCTCCGGCTTCATCGACATCAAAGGTATGGCTCCAGTTAACTAATGGCCCTGCAGGGTCCATTGTATCAACAGGCACATATGAAACTCCGGCATCAAATGAAATCTCAACATCTGTTACAGTATTGGGATCTGCAGCAGTTCCTGAAATAATAAAATCGGTGTTAAATATACTTCCGCCTGGAGGAGACGTTATAACCAGAGACGGTGGGCCATAATCAATTGTAAAAGTTGTTTCCAGAAGTTCCGCATAATTAGGATTCAGGGCTTCATTAAAAGTAATTCCATCGGAATCAGTATCGTGAACCCGAATCTGCATACTATGTGTCCCCTGGGGAACATTGAGCAAATTATATACCCAATTGAAAATCCGCACATCATCGGCGGAAGTGGCAGCAGGAATAATGGGAACCCATTGCTCCGATTCATTGGCATCGAGAATATCACCGTCACCATTGAGAATGACTCCTGAGAAATCGTCATCATTATTTATGTCGATACGCACTTCCAGGGAGGACACATCTACGGTATCATCGTCTTCAATCAGTCCGATAATACTGGCATCCTGAGCCAGCCCGTTGGCATTCAGCCCCTCACTCATATTGGACAGACTGATTATCGGTCTGTCCGATTCCTGATTTACCGTGACAGAGAGAGAAGCCCCGGCTGCGGTAAGATCACTCTCATTACCCGCTTCATCAAAGGCTTTTACAAAAATAGTGTAACTCGTGTTATCAGTGAGTGTATTGGTATCAAAATTACTAATTGTCCAGTTGTATTTTCCTGTGGGAACAATCCACCCGGGATCGGTAAAATCAGTCGGGAGTGACGCGGGATCAGTCTCTGTCCCGACCCAGACATATACATTTTTAATTAGCAAATTATCTGCAGCAATTCCCGAAATATTGATTATTCCATTTACATCCTGAGCATCTGCGGGATAGGAGAATCCCACAGTCGGGTCATTAATGTCCCCGACATACTGCAATATGAATGTACCGAAATTCGGATCGACTCCAGCTCTTATCTGAAAAACATCATCGCCATTTTCCAGTGTTATATTGGTACCGGGGATGACAGTATATTCGTACTGTCCCGCACCGAGAGGGGTCATTTTTTCCCCGGGATCGTCATATACCAGATCACCGTCAAGGTCGATATACACCTCATCGTCTACGGATCCTGCAACAGAAACACCTACAGTAGTACTTCCACTTTTCCCTATATACACCCCCTGCTGTGGAGTATCAAGGGTGATTATCGGAGCTGAGGAACTGACTTTAAAGGGAATTCGATTCGATTGCCCAATGACTCCCGAAGCATCCTCCACCTGTAACTGGATACCGTACTCACCATCGGGAAGCATACTATTATAGGACCATTGACTACCGCTAAAAAGCAGTGCCATATCTACACCGTACACAGCAGGAGTTCCGACAATAACAAGATCGTCAGCCCAGTCTGTTATAGTCAGTGTCAGAGTGGAGGCATTAATCCCCGCAATATCATCATCGGAAACGAAACCCGTCAGGTTCTGGGGATTTGAAAAAATATTATCTGATGGAACGACCGAGTTTGCCGCCGGACTGATCAGGGTAAACTGGGGACTGTCAGAATCGGGATTGATAACAATTTCCATTCTGCTTCCCGAATTAACCGTTTTCCTGACTGACTCCAAAGTGGCTGACAACCCCGAAATATCAATATTTTTATAATCAGAGTCTTTTATCTCTTCGATGTTGGGTGTACTGGCGGGATCTATGGAAATATTTAAAATATCCTCAAAATGATAAAAATAGGAATTGCTATTCCCGGAATAATCTTTCGCTTCAATAAAAAAATAGTATTCTGTGACAGGAAGGGCATCTCCGTGAAAATCCGTAGAATCAAATATATAATACCAGCTGGAAGTACCGGTAGCCTGTACATTATCAACAACTAACACATCGTCAGAAGATCTGTAGAGAGAAACCGATACACTTTTGACTCTTGTCGTATCGGCAGCTTCCCCTTTAATTGTTATGGACTTATTAAATTCCTGATCGGTTCCATATTCAGAGGGAGTTGTCACAAGAACCGAAGGTGGGCTGTTATCGACAATTAATAAAACTGTCACCTGAGCAGTCTTATTAAATTTATCTGTAGCTGTAACCGTAACTTCATGATCACCATCATTAAACTGAGTGGTATCGTACTCCAGAGTCCAGTTCTCACCTTCTCTGGTTGCGGGGGAATTCCCATTTACATTTGAAATTACAACTGATTTTATTTCCAGGTCATCTGTTACAAATCCGGAAAGGATAATCGTTCCCCCCACATAGGCACCATTATTATGACTTTCGATTCCCACAACAGGTGCTGATTTATCGATTTCATCACCCAGTCCGGGAGAGAGTACCTCGCAGGTACTCACTATAAACATAGAGATTAATATATATAGCATGAGAAATGATGTATTATTTAATTTTTTTTCCATTGAAGACCCCCTCAGAACGAAGAAATGGATTTATCTTGCCCTGAACATATATAATATGCAAAAATTATGCCAAATTTTAATAAAACCCTTAAAACTCACTTAGAAGATTCTTTTATCTACCACTTCGACCTTATAGTCGACCATCCGACGCTCATGTTGAAGACCGGGAAAATAAAAAAAGAGATGGCAATAGTCTATTATCGGCAGAAAAGATCCAGGAAGAAACAGAAGAGAACAGACATCTAAAAACAAAAAACCCTATATATTATATAATATATACATATTTACAAAAAAAAACCACCCTGAGGTGGTTTTAGAGGGCATAATTTTCATTTCAGCCAATCAATCACATATTCTTCTCTTGCCGTTCTCCAATAACTTTTTCAATGTATCTGCAGGATTCTTGCATTTACTCAGCAGAATCATGGAAGCAATGATATATGGTTTGTAACTGGCTTCTTTATAGAGGGGATCCCTGTATCTGTCAAAAACAGTTGCAGCTACTTCACCTTCTTTGCAACTTACGTTGCTAATATCAGCAGGAAGACAATGCATATAGAGCGCTTTACCCTCTTTCGTTGTTTTCATGAGTTCTTCTGTACATTCCCAGTCTTTATGTTTGGCATTCTGCTTGAGTAATTCTTTTTCCAGAGCATCGATTCCAGCCTGATCGCCATCTGCATAGAGATTTGTTCGTTTTTCCATTGCTGCAAATGGTGCCCATGATTTCGGATAGACAATATCAGCGTCTTTAAATGCTTCGGCCATGGAGTTTGATTTAACAAATTTCCCGCCCGATCTTTCTGCATTCACTCTGGCTACTTCTTCCACTTCAGGCATAATCTCATAACCTTCAGGATGGGCGAGATGAACTTCCATCCCCAACCTGGTCAGAAGACCCACAATACCCTGTGGAACAGAAAGAGGTTTTCCATAAGAGGGAGAATAAGCCCATGTCATGGCGACTTTTTTACCCTTAAGATTTTCAATTCCACCCATTTCATTTATCAGATGAAGAGCATCGGACATAGACTGAGTGGGATGGTCGATATCGCATTGAAGGTTAACAAGTGTAGGTCTCTGCTCCAGGACACCATCGAGGTTCCCCTGTTTTACAGAATTGGAAACTTCCTGCATGTATGTATGACCTTTCCCGATATACATATCATCACGAATACCAATGACATCGGCCATAAAAGAGATCATATTGGCGGTTTCTCTGACAGTCTCGCCATGAGCAACCTGAGATTTACCTTCATCAAGATCCTGAACTTCCAGTCCGAGGAGATTGCAGGCACTGGCGTAACTGAATCTGGTTCTGGTGGAATTATCCCGGAATAGGGAAATTCCCAGGCCGCTGTCAAATATTTTTGTAGAAATGTTTTCTTCCCTTAAATTCCTCAAGATGTCAGCCACAAGGAAAGTTGATTGGATTTCATCATCACTCTTGTCCCATGTGAGAAAAAAATCATCATTGAACATTTTATCACTGTTCAATCGGGACAGTTCCTTTATCATCTCTTCAATTCGAATCTTACTCATTTAATCTCTCCTATATACGGCGGGGAGTCCCCGCCCTTTCATTATTTTGATTTATCATGTGGCAGTGCGGGCCGGTCGCGATCGCCCCCTGCCTTTATTTTACGACATGCGTTCCGGTTTTACCTGCAACGGCTTCTTTAATATGTTCTGGATCGGTAATAATGGCTTTTTTACCGCCCCTTTCAATAAAACTTAAAACAGCTTCAACTTTCGGAAGCATACTACCGGGGGCAAAATGTCCCTCTTCCATATATTTTTTCATTTCCTCAGAAGTAACTGTTTCTAACTGTTTCTGCTCTGGAGTATTGAAGTTCAGAGCTACCTGAGGAACTCCTGTTGAAATAATCAGAAGATCGGCCTGCAATTCTGCGGCCAGTAGACTTGTTGCGAAATCTTTATCAATGACCGCATCAACCCCGACATAACGCCCCTCTTCTCTTGTAACAGGAATTCCCCCACCACCTACGGCGATGACATTGAAACCTGCCCCGATAAGAGTATCAATAGCTCTCTTCTCAACTATTTTCTGAGGTTTAGGAGAAGCGACAACCCGGCGATAACCGCGTCCCGCATCGGAGACCATAATCCAGTCAGGGTGTTCTTTTTTAATTATGCTCATCTGTCCTTCCGTGTAAAAGGTTCCGATTGGTTTTGACGGGTTCTCAAAAGCCTTGTCATTCTTATCCACTTCAACCTGAGTAACAACGGTTACAGCACTCTTATCAAGTCCTCTCTTTTTAAACTCGTTATCCATGGCCTGTTGAATCTGATACCCGATTGCTCCCTGAGTGTCAGCTCCGCAGCTTACCAGAGGAACAGCATGCATTCCTGCTGTGTCATGGGCGATTTCCGATCGTCTGAGAATAAATCCGACCTGAGGTCCGTTCCCATGAGTAACGACAACACTGTATCCATCTTCAATTAAATCCACTATATGCTGAGCAGTAGTACAGATTGCCGAATACTGATCTTCTACTGTCTGATGTTCTTTATCCGCGATGAGAGAATTTCCACCTATAGCTATAACAGCCAATTTATTTTCCATCCTGACTGTCCTCCTCTATTTTTAATTTTATTATGTTTAATCAATCACCACAAAGGTATGATTGTCTGATAATAACATATATTAACAGATTTTCTATTTTTTTTTCAATAATTTTTCTTTTCAATGTACTAAATTTTTCTTTTTTTCTATAATGCCCGCTTTATAGGAGAGAACAATGACTACACAATTAGAGGCAAGAAAGATTCTTGACTCATCGGCGAACCCTGCCCCTTTGGGATTAATGGGATTTGGAATGACAACAATATTATTAAATATTCACAACATTGGCCTCTTTGAATTAAATTCAATGATACTGGGGATGGGTATATTTTCCGGTGGACTGGCACAGATCTTTGCCGGTCTGAATGAATCAAAAAAGGGTAATACATTTGCATCGACAGCCTTTACTTCTTACGGTGCATTCTGGCTCTCTTTTGTTATGCTTCAAATTCTTCCGAAATTGGGACTGGGTGAACCGGCATCCCAAGTCTCTATGGGTTTTTATCTGCTCATATGGGGTATTTTCACTGGACTGCTTTTTACAGCAACACTAAAACTGACAAAGGCCCTGCAGGTTGTATTCGGTTCATTGACACTATTATTTCTGCTACTGGCCATTAAAGATTTCACTGGGATTTCAATAATCGGAAATATCGCCGGTTATGTGGGGATTTTCTGTGGATTGAGTGCGATGTACACGGCTATTGCAGAAATACTCAATGATGTCTACAAGGTTGTTATACTGCCTTTGGGATATGAAAAATAGTTTTCATCAGTTTAAATGAAATGGCTGTCCCCAGAGGGATGGCTTTTTTATTATCTGAAGATCTGTAGCATATGCCATCCCAATATGACCGACATCGAAATATGTCAACATAGTTGAAGCATGCTCTTTGAAATAATTACAGAACAACCCGAAGATTCCAGTTTTAAAGAGATTTTACAGGAAGAATCTTGAAAAAATAAGCATTAATTAAAAAAGGGGCTGGTCGCAAACAAGTTTGCTGCTCGCCTATGCATCCTTAGGGATTTAGGGG
>JAEINM010000032.1 GCA_016342385.1 Spirochaetaceae bacterium
TAAAAAGACGAAGGGGTTTAATCCCCTCATCATAGAGTTCTGTGAAACCTATTTCTCCATCGGCAAAGGGTTTAAAGGCATTTTCATAAATATCTGAAAATGTCGGCCACATTATAAACATGGTCAGAAAAAGGGCGATCCCCATGAGTACATTTGATGGTGGAACCTGCTGAAGTGACATGGCACGTTTAATAAAATCCAGGACAATGGAAATCCGCAGAAAAGAGGTCATAAGAATGACAATAGATGGCGCTAGAGACAGAACTGTCAGTAAGAGTATAAGCTGAATTGAGAGAGCTACTTCATTGTTGGTCTCAGGTTCCCTTACAGAAAGATTCAGAAAGGGAATATTGAAATTCGTCGCCTGAGCTTCTTCAATCAGCCCGGAAACGGCTTCCCCTTCATCGACCTGAGCACTTAAAGAAAAAACCGAAAGAATAAGGAATATGAAAATGACTGTCTTTTTCATCATAAATCCTTTAACCTACTGCGTTGGCCGCGCAAAAAAGACTGAGTTTCTTTTATTTTTTCTTCTGTATTCTTTTTTCTGCCGCCACCGAGATATCCGGCTATTCTCTTTGCAAATGTACCGGTTTTTTCCGGAACTCCCGACGAAAGATTTAATCTGATATTATCGATTGTTTCCTGATCGGTAATTTCTGAAATAAGATTGACTGAGCTGTTTCCCGTACCGACAAGAAAGACCTGATTGCCGACTTCCAACAAATGAACAGCAGAATCTTTCATTAATCCCCGGGATCCTACAACTTTTATAAGAGAGCTGCTGTCAACCGGAGATGCGGAAAACTTTTTCAATACATATAAAACGGCATAGATTGCTCCGATTACAAGTAAAAGAACAAGAAGAGTTCTGACTAGATCGGAAATACCGATTGCCGAAACACTGACTTCAGGCTCACCTTCTACAGTTGTTTCACCATTGTTAATAACCAGAGTGGTTTCATCTACTATCTGTTCCTGATTGTCTGTACTCTCTGTTTCTTCCTGAGCAGAAAGAGGAATAACCACAAATGTGAGTATTCCCAGTAAGAGCATTAATATATATGTTTTCAGTGTTCCCCTCCCAAGTTACACTTTTGTAATTAGTTCAATATTATCCTTTCTGCAACCTATCAATTGAAGAGACAATTTCTGTCACTCTCACACCAAAGTTTTCATCGATAACCACGACTTCCCCTTTAGCTATCAGGTTGTGGTTTACAAGGATATCAACAGGCTCACCGGCTAGCTTATCCAACTCGATGATAGTACCTTCACCCATCCCGAGTATATCTTTAATCTGCCATTTCGTACGTCCCAGCTCTACAGTCAATTCCATGGATACATCCATGAGCAACCCGATATTCCTCTGTTCTGAAGGTGTTACTGCAGCACCAAAATCCGGAAGCTGTACGCCCTGAACATTGGGGGGTTGCTGGCCCATACCCATCTGGTTCATACCCATCTGGTTCATACCCATCTGGTTCATACCCATCTGATTCATGCCCATCTGGTTCATGCCCATCTGATTCATGCCCATCTGGTTCATACCCGACTGGTTCATGCCCGACTGGTTCATACTTTGATCCATTGAAGGCTGCCCTCCTCCGAACCCGCTCATATCCATAGCACCACCAGAAGGAGCTCCTGCCATAGCACTCAGATCAGCCATCATATCAGGCCCGGCGTCTCCACCGGCAAGTGAAGCAATTTCTTTAGCCAGTGAAATATCAAAAACTTCTATCAGATTAAGAGAATCTCCTCCCTCAACAGAGACATTATAGTCCACTTTGACCATGTCTCCCGTAGCTCTGATCATGGATTTGGGAATGCTCTGTCCATCGGGAGAATCGGGCATAATTGTTTTTCCGATTTTATCTCCAATGACAGTCACAGAAGCACCTGTAATCTGAGAGATAGCCTCTCCAATAGCAGAAATAGCTGTGGCATTGAGCTCAACATCATCCTGCCCGATCATCGGGCCGGCTAATTTAAGAGTATCAGAAGTACTGAGATAATAAAAATGTGGTCCGCTGACGCCATCTTTATAGTCAATTTTTATTTCTACAATCTCATCTTCCAGTGAACCCTGTAACGTTTCTTTATCGACTACAACCAGACCGGGAGAGCCGACAGTTACAGTTTTCCCCATCATACCCGAAAGAGTTCCGGACTGGGATTCACTGGCGCTCTGTAAAAGAGATTTAAGAGCACTTTCTTCCGAAGCGGACAGAGACATTCCTGCCTGTGGTGCTCCTGCATCTGAAGAATCAACACTTCCACCTAACAACAATGCATCTATTTCATCCTGAGACAGGGAACCATCACTCATTCTTCTTCTCCTTCTAATGAGAGTTCTTCGAACTCTTCCTGTTGGATATCTTCAAGTTTTTTCGTAATCTGCACCGCAACCTTACTACCCACGACTCCCGGGCGGCATTCGAATTTCGGCCGATTCCCTATTTTCAGGGTCATGGGATCAGACACTCTAGTATTCTGAAGCCGGATAATATCGCCCTGAGTGAGGGATAAAACATCTCTCACCGGCAGATTCATACTGCCGACTTCAGCTACAAGGGTTACACCGATAGTAGACAGTCTTTCCCGGAGGATATTCAGATTCTCCGTTGTGGCCCCCCTCCGAACAGAAGAATACCAGTACTGCGCCGAAAGCTTGGAAATAATCGGCTCAATAGTCAGATAGGGAATACAGAAGTTCATCATACCCTCAACATCTTCAACTTTGGTCTCCAAAGTTACCAGAACAACCATTTCTGTCGGGGGTACAATCTGTGCGAACTGAGGGTTTGTCTCTATCTGCCCCAGACGCGGCCTTAAATCAATAACCTGAGACCAGGCTTCACGCATATTCCCCAGAATTCTGACAATGATTGATTCCATAACAGACTGCTCAATTTCAGAAAGCTCTCTATTGACTTTAGACCCCTCTCCGGTACCTCCGAAAAGACGATCAATTATTGTAAAAGTTATGGCCGGATCAATTTCCAGAATGGCTGACCCTTTCAGAGGATCCATATTAATAACTGCCAGTGCTGTGGGAGACGGTATTGACCTGATAAATTCTTCATAAGTCAGCTGGTCTACCGAAGCGACATGAACATGTACCAGACTTCGCAGCTGGGCTGATAAGGAAGTGGTTGTCAACCGGGCAAAAGTTTCATGCATGATTGAGACGGTTCTTATCTGTTCCTTCGAGAACTTATCCGGTCTCTTGAAATCATAGATCTTTATGTTTTTCCGATCGGCTACCTGTTGAGTATCTTCACTGTCCATATCTCCAGTAGAGATAGCAGTAAGCAGCTGATCAATTTCATCCTGCGATAAAACTTCTGTCATTCAATCCCTCTGATCGATATGTCGGGAGGACGCTTCGCGTCGGTACCCAAACATATTCGTTAATAGATATTCCGGGAGACGCTTCGCGTCGGCACCCGAACATATTCACCGTCTAAAATTCGAAAACCTGATATTCAGTAAAAATAATGCTTTCGACCCGGCCGTTTGTCAGAACGGCATTAATCCGCTCTCTCAATTCATCTTTAATAGCCTGTTCATCTGTATTCAGTTCTTCCGCTGTTTTACTGCCGAAATAGGTTCTGATCAGATCGGTAAGCTGTGGAATCCTGGCTGTCAGTTCCGTACTTAGTTTTTCATCGCCTTCATTGTAACCGATATCCACTTTGACCGAAATAGAATGAGGCGATTTATCGGCTGTCCTGGTTCTAATCTGTTTAATAGGATCAAAATAATTATAAGGAGGAGTTTTTCCCTGATATTCTTCAGAAACTTCCTTGAATGTTCTAGCCTGATCACCTCTATCTAGAAATTTAACAGTGATAACAACAATTGTGACAACCAGTATTATACCGATTATTCCTCCGACAATGTATGTAAGGAGTTTAACAAGAGTTTTTGACAGACCTTTGCTGCTCTTGCTCTCTTTTACTTCCTTAAAATTGTCTTCGCCCATATCTTCAAGAGCATTTCCAACATCTTCGTCTGACATAATTCCCTCAAGGCCCCCAGTTTTCTATAGTAATATTACCAGAATAGTAGTAAATATGCAAATATAACTCTCTTTCAGAATATTTTATAAATGACCTTCTGAAAGTATCACTACATCCACTCTCCGATTAAAAGCCCGTCCCTCTTCCGAGCTGTTTGGGGCTACAGGCCGATGAGAGGAAAAACCGCTTATCTGAAACTGCCTTTCATCTGCCCCGAAGTCAACAAGATAATGAAGAACATTGGCCGACCTGTCGGCAGAAAGTTCCCAGTTGGTAGGCCATGGTCCATCGGGATCAGTCGGTCCTTCATCGGTATGACCTTCAATCTTGAATGACCGGTCATCCAGTTCGGGATTGCTCAGGATTCTGGCTAGTTTCTGCAGAATGACCCGCGATTCCTCTATATTTACTTCAGCAGTAGCAGGCCGGAACAACATATCGCCGGCAAGCGATATGATCAACCCCCTTTCATCTTCAGTAATTTTTACTTTCTCACTTTTAATTTCCGGTTTAAACATGGAAACAGCACTCTGTCTGGCTTTATCCAGCCCTGTTCCCCTGCTCTGGGAGGGCATAGCCAGAATGTTGTTGCCCAGCTCAGTCAGTTCTCCTACAGAAAGGGTATTCCCTCCCTGAAGAACCCCCAGACCATTAAAAGACTGCATAATCATATCCAGTCTATGGCCGTCGATAGCTTCGGGATTCATTAAAATTACAAAAAAACAAAGAAGCAGAGTAACCATATCACCATAGGTGGTCATCCACTCCGGTGCACCCTCTTCAGATTTAGGGCATTTTTTAGGATTATCATCTGACATAGGCTAATCCTCGATTCCACCACCGGCAGACGGTCGTTCTGATGGCGGAAGGAAAGTGTAGAGTTTCTGTTCAAGAATACGCGGGTTATCACCGGACTGAATTGAAAGTATTCCTTCGATCATTATCTCTTTAACAAGCATCTCATCGGCGTTTCTATCTTCCAGTTTCATCTGTAGTGGAGCGAGAAAAAGGTTGGCAAAGAGAGATCCATAGAGTGTCGTTACCAGTGCAAGTGCCATATTCGGTCCAACTGATGCTGTATCTTCCAGATTCGCCATCATACCAATAAGACCAAGCAGAGTCCCTATCATACCAAAAGCCGGGGCAATGGATTTCCATCCGGCTACAAAACCTATCCCCTTCTGATGCCGGGCTTCAATCTGATTGAGATTGGTGTACAGAACTTTTTTAATAACGTCCGGATCGGTACCGTCGACAACAAGTCTCATTCCCCCTTTCATAAATTCATCTTCCACATCATTGAGGGCATCATCAAGAGAAAGCAGTCCCTCTTTACGGGCACTTTCGGAAAATGCCACAAGCTGTCTGATCAATTCATCTTTATTATAGACCTTTAAATTAAAAGCCACCTTGAGAAACTTCATCATACCAAGTGTTCTCGCCAGAGGATTGGCCGCCATTAAAGCCATGAGAGACCCGATAATAACAATAAGAAACGAACCTGTATCGACAAATAATGACAGAGAGTTTCCGGCTACAATAATACTCAATACCAGAAGTATCATACCTCCGGCAAATCCACCTAACGTAGCTATATCCATTACATACTACTCCTCGTTCTTAAATGCGCCGATCAGTTTCCGATACTCGACTATCCGCTTGAAAATAGTCGGATAGTCCTCTGTAACAACCAGCTTTTTTCCCGACAGCATGACTATTGTCGTATCGGGATTGGATTCTATATATTCAATCTGATGGGGGTTTAAATAAAATTCTTTTCCATATTTACCCATCATGGTGACTTTTACCATCATTTCTCCGTTCAGATGCACCTGTACAGACGGGTTTCAACCCCGTCTGTACAATATCCGTCTTAAAAAACCATATTACCTACTCTATCGTTTCAGTGTCAGAAGTTCCTGCAGCATCTGATCCGACGTCGTTATAGTTTTACTATTGGCCTGAAATCCTCTCTGGGTGACGATCATATCGGTGAACTGTTCCGCCAGGTCAACATTACTCATTTCCAGAGCTCCGGCAATAAACTTTCCCTTACCGGCTATTCCTGAAGGACCGATATTGGGATCTCCCGAGTTATTGGTTACCATAAAAGTTGATTCTCCGGCTTTTTCAAGACCACCGGGATTAACGAATGATGCCAGGGCGACCTGTCCGATCTCTCTATTGGTACCATTGGAATAGACACCGGTTATAATTCCGCTCTGGTCTATCCTGAATGTGTCAAGATACCCCATTCCATATCCATCCTGCTTAAAGGCTTTTGTGGAAGAAGTTTCTGCAAACTGAGTGACCGAGTTTGTATAACTTCCAAGATCGCCAAGATTGAGATTGAAATCCTGTCTGATCAGTGCACCTGCTGCGTCGGGTGTTGTATCGGCTACATCAAAAGCCACGGGGATGAGCATAGAACCTTCAGTAATGGCATCTCCCTGGGCATCCTGCACAGAGGAAAGTGCACCGAGATTATCGAAGTTCAGCAGAAAAGTATTTCCCGCATTACCGGCTGCACCGATATCGATGTTCGTGTTTGTATCAACTTCTGCATCACCGTCAACAGTAACTGTTGCCTGCCACTGATTAGCCACACCTGTTACTTTCGTAAAACTAATGTTCAATTTATGAACATTTCCGAATGTATCATAGAGATCTTTGTCAATAGACCATGTCCCCTCTCTTATTTCGGCAGCTCCTGCTCCATCGGCTATTTCGGGCATTCTCTTATCCAGATTGCAGGCAAATTCCACCTCTGTTGTCGCTGAAGCGGGATCTTTTCCCCCTACAGGAATTATAAGATCTCCCGGATCAGAAGCGGTATTGATAAATCTCTGCCCTTCAACTGTTTCTGCTGACCAGCCCTGTACCGCCATACCATTGGCGGGATTAACAAGCATTCCATCCTGATCGAGCCCAAATGCACCGGCTCTTGTAAAAAACTGCTTGGCTCCTGATCTCATAATAAAGAAACCGCTTCCCTGAACAGCAAGATCATCTGTTTTACCAGTTGTCTGCAGTGATCCCTGAGTATGAATCGTATCTATAGAGGCGACAGCCATACCGAGACCGACCTGTTTAGGATTCACTCCACCAAGTTCATCAGTCGGCTTGGCAGCACCGCCCATGCTCTGGGAGATCATATCCTGAAAATTCACTCTCCCCTTCTTAAATCCTATTGTATTCACGTTAGAGATATTGTTACCTATAACATCCATCCTAACCTGATGATTCTGTAATCCGGAAACACCGGAGTATAATGATCGCATCATAACCTATCCGCCCCTTTACTCTCTGATCCTGGAAATGCTGTCCAATTCATAATATTTACCTTCTACAAGAATGTTGGGATATTCTCCTCCGGTTATGGCTTCGACTTTACCACTTACCAGATTCTCACCCATTTGTATTTCCACTGTTTTACCAAGCATACTCAGAGCCTGGGAAGACTGTATTCTGTCTGCTACTTTAGTAAAACCTTCATTCATATTTGTCATCTGTTCCAGTGTTGAGAACTGAGCCATCTGAGCAATAAACTCTTTATCTTCCATCGGTTTTGTCGGATCCTGGTGGGATAACTGAGTGATGAGGATCTTTAAAAAATCATCCTTATCGAGACCATCTTTCTGGACTCTCCCCTCATGCAATGTTTTGTTGAAAGCATCAACCTGCATTGATACTCTGGATTTATCTGATGATGACATAATTGATGTTAAATCCATAAAATTAACTCCTTATACTACCAGGTTCACTAATTGATGATCAGGTCCCGAATTATTCCGCCCCATAAATGGTACGGCATTATCCAGGGTCTTCAACCGGCTGCTGAAAAAAGGCTGATCGTTCTGATTTGATCTGTTCTGATCGGCGTCCCCTTTGCTTCCGTCTCCTACAGAGACTTCAATTGATGAACTGCTGATTCCGGCCTCTTCAAAAGATTTGGACAGATCGTTCAGATTATTTTCGAATATCTGCCTTACTCTACTATTTTCGACAATTATTTTTCCGACTAAATCGTTTTCATTCATATTGAGCTGAATTTTTACCTGGCCCAGAGATTCAGGTTTCAGAATAAGTTTTATCTCACCCTGATTTCCGTCCTTGAGAATAAAGGAGGCCTTTTTTACAATCTGATCATTACCAGACTCTTTCAACTCACGAGCCAGAAGAACCTCTTTGTTCTCATTGAATCTGCTTTCAAAAGATTTGATTTCATCAGCAGCTGTTCTTTCTCCATTCTGTTCACCGAGAATAATCTGATTGGATTCTCTACCGGCCTGTTCGATGTTTTCACTGATACCGGAAGTCTTTGAAACGAAATTGTTCCGGATTTTATCATTTTTGTCGTGATTTCTGGTATCGATGACTCTGAGGATCTGCTCGTCCCGGCCTTTTTTCTTATTAGAGCTTCTTATTTTGCCAGACTGGCTTGTAGAGCGATCAGAGGAATCAATTAGTGGAGTTCCCGCCTGTATATCAGATTCATTGCCTCGCGAAAAGGGGACAAGGACAGCATCTTCATTACCGGTTCTTTCATGAGAAGGGATTCTGTTCTCCGGACTCTCTTCTGCTTCAATCTCTATCAAAGCGGATGCGGCCACGGCAGTTTCATCAGGCGAAGTCGGCAGATCCTCATTTTTCAATTTTCTGCCTGTCGACTTTTTTATGCTTTTGACAGACATCTCTTTCTTGTCTACTCTCTGTATTTCAGTTTCTTTTTTAAGTGAATTACCATGGAGTAATTTCAGCTGAGACGAAGATTCACTATTCTCATCTTTCTCTTCGCTTTCTTCAGATATTATTTCTGTACTGTTTCCATGATTTTTCTTACCGGCAGACAGGAGTTTCTTATCCCCCTGAATCAGTTTCTTCACTGAATCACCCGGTCGGCGATGAACTTCATCTCTGTCATTAACCGGGGAAGTCTTATCATTTTTTTTGCTTTTCTCTGAAAGCTGAGAATCCCGACTAATTGCTTTATCAAGGCTTTCCTTAAAACGGTGACTCTCCTGTTCATTGAGCGGCGGACTTTCAGGTTTAAATGATTTCTCCTGAGTATCAACAGCCAATGAAGGAGCCGGACCATTTGAAATTAAGGTCATAAGACCTCCTCACGTTATTAATTTCCCGGAGGTTGGCCTGCCATCAGATTCTGAATAGAAGCACCTCTGCCGGGGGGCATTAAGGACAACCAGTAGGAAACCAGTGAACTTCTCCCCTCTTCGAGAGCCAGTCTCTCTGAGGTCCTAAGAACATCGACAACATCCAGGTCATCCATCTCAAGCATAATGTTAACGGCATCTTCCGGCGGCATGCCTTCAAGATAACGTGCGTTCTGCTCAAGGTTGGTCTTTTTATTGTCGTACATTTTTAAAGCTTCATTTAGTGAATTCTCTTTTTCATCCAAAGCTTTTTCTCTTTCTTCTATTTCTGTCTGTTTCTGAAGGAGTTCAGCTTCGGCAAATTTTATATCATTCTCCCGCTTATCCAGTTCATCCCGTTTAAGATCCAACGCCTCAATCTGCATGTTCATTCTCTCTCTGTCCAGAACAATGGGCATAGTTTCACCTTCGAGAATTTCGGGAGTACCGATTCCAAATAGAGATGTAACAGGAGACAGCTGTTCTTTTGCGTCAATAACACCGAGGTAGTCAAACCATATGGCTCCACCGACCATAAGAACAGCTATAAGTAAGAGTAGTAAAAATATTTTCAGAACACTTCCGGCCGCACCATACGCCATTATATCCTCCTCTGGTTCCCATATACGGAATTGTTTATGTCATCATTCATCTTCTCATCAAATTTATTGCGGAGATGGTGGTATTCATCCATTTTCTTTTCTTTAAGTTTATCCAGTATCTTTCTCTTTTTTGAAGCCTCAATAAAATCTTTTAAAACGGACTCTCGCTCCCGCTCTTTCAAAACAAGCTGTTTCTGTGCTTTTCTGACCTGACTGTCCATTCTGGCCTGATAATTGGCAACTGCCATAAGAGAATTGACATCGCGGAATTGATTTTCTACTGCGCAGCGATTTTTTTCAGCTTCAAAATCGACAATACTCTTCCGGATTCTCTCGCATTCTCCTGTAATAGAAGCCAGCTGATTTTCCCATTCCCGTTCCTGGCTGACTCTTAGTTTTAATACTGTTTCCAGGGAAAACTCAAACCTTTTCATCGACCATCCTGCCGGAAATAATATCTATACCGCTTATATCACCGGCTTTTTCCAGAGTCATATCAATCTCTGCTTTTTCATGGGTTCCCTGCTGCAGAAATGAATTGATCTCTCCGATTTTATCAACAGCTTCATCAATCTCACTATTACTGCCTTTTACATAGGCACCAATATTGATGAGATCCTCTTTCTCTGTATACAGTGCCAGCATCCGCCTGATATTTCCGAAACCTTTCCTTGTGACCGGATCAGTTATGGCCGGCTCCAGCCTGGAAATAGAACTTAAGACATCAATGGCGGGATAGTGATATTTCTCAGCCATTTTTCGGGAGAGGACAATATGTCCATCGAGTATTCCCCGGACCGCATCAGCAACGGGGTCATCCATATCTCCCCCTTCGACGAGAACTGTATATATACCGGTTATAGACCCCACTTCGGAGGTCCCTGATCTTTCGAGTAGTTTCGGGAGCAATGTAAAAACACTGGGAGTATAACCTTTTGTCGCCGGAGGTTCTCCGATAGCGAGACCGATCTCTCTCTGGGACATGGCAAAACGGGTGACAGAATCGAAAAGAAGCATGACATCTTTTCCCTGATCACGAAAATATTCTGCCACGGCAGTTGCCACAAAAGCGCCCTTGACCCGGGCCAGTGCTGGTGTATCCGAGGTTGAGACAATAACTACTGATCGTTTCAAACCCTCTTCTCCAAGATCGTTTTCAATAAACTCGCGAACCTCTCGTCCCCTCTCACCGATAAGAGCAATAACATTAATGTCGGCGTTAGTATTTCTGGCTATCATACTTAAAAGAGTGGATTTTCCCACACCTGATCCAGAAAAGATTCCCAGACGCTGTCCTCTTCCCACAGGAGTTAAACCGTCTATTGCCCGAACTCCGGTGACAATCCGTTCTTTAATCATTTTTCTTTTCATGGAATCGGGAGGCAGGTTCATAGCCGGATAGACTTTGCAGCAGGGAATCGGTCCCTTATCATCGATAGGATTCCCCATTCCGTCGAGAACCCGGCCCAGCATCTCATCGGACACATGAACATTGAGCATATCGCCGCTGGCAATAACTTTACACCCCAATTCTATACCGTGCATTTCATCATAAGGCATTAACTGAACAGTATCACCTTTTAGCGCAACAACTTCAGCAAAGACTTCTCTGTTTCCCCGGGGAATGAGTATTTTGCAGACTTCTCCAACCGCGGCAACAGGACCTGAACTTTCGATTATTACACCCTGAACTTTTGTGACAGTCCCTGTACATTTTATAGAATCGAGATGTTCCAATACACTAAAATATTTTTCAAATATCTGCATCCGTCCCTCCCAAGTCGGAATACTACGATTCTATTCCCGTTTTTATGGGAACAATATCAAGTATTTTCTCTTCGATCTCCTTGAGTTGAGAAGAAATCCTTGCATCAATCTGGCCGAAATCGGTTTCGATGATACAGCCTCCTTTATCAACCGAAGAGTCTTCCAGAACAGTAATGGATTTGACATTCTCCACCATTCGCAGAAAATCTTTTGTGTGTTCCGTTGTAATTTCCAGATCGGCCAGATTAACTTTAATGGCCACATCACCCCGGCTTTTCATCTTACGCAATGCCTGAACAACATTATTAATAACAACATTTTTCTGGTTTTCCGAAACAACCTTTATCACTTTTCTGGAAATCTGCAGAACGAGATCGATAAGCTGAGATTCCGCCTCATCGATTATTTCAACTCTCTTTTCTATTGATTTGTTAAGTACAGTATGAATCCTCTCAATGAGTCTTCCCACTTCAGCTTCACCAGAGCTATACCCCTCCTGACGACCGGATTCATAGCCCTGATTATAGGCCTCACTCTTAAAGTCATCTATCTTTTTTTCTGTTTCATCTCTCAGTTTAACCGCTTCACTCTGCGCCTCTTCCAGCACTTTCTGAGATTCCTCATCTGCGGCCTGTTTTTCAGCAATGGCCTGATCCGTTTTTTTCCGGACTTCTTCAAATGCCCTCTCTTCAGCTTCTTTGATTATGATGTCAGCTCTATTCTGGGCTTCGGCAATCATGGCCTGCTTCTCTTTTTCCCAGGAAGCCTTGAAGGCATCGGCCTCTCTTTTTAAATCTTCTGCAGTAGGACCGAGATATTCAAATTCCTCAAGTTCCTCCACTTCTTCTATTTCAGATTCAAAAACAGGAGCATCAATTTTAAACCTCTGCGCTGTGAGATTGATAATTTCCTGAGCTCTGAATACACTTTTAGCCATAATCTACCTCCATTTAAACAAGAACATCCTCTTCACCACTTCTGGCGATTACAACTTCACCCTGCTCTTCGAGTTTTCTTATAATGGAAACGATTTTCTGCTGAGCTTCCTCTACATCTTTCCGCCGGGTAGGTCCCATAAATTCCATATCCTCTTTCAGCAGTGCCGCAGCACGCTTGGACATATTCCTGTAAATTTTATCCTGAACATCGGGATCAACAGCTTTAAGCGCTTTTGCCAGTTCATTAGTATCTACTTCCCGCATAACCTTCTGAATGGCTCTGTCGTCAAGCATAACAATATCTTCAAATACAAACATTCGTTTCTTGATTTCTTCAGCCAGTTCCGGATCATCTTCTTCAAGAGATTCGATAATAATCTTCTCCGTCGATCTGTCGACCAGGTTTAGGATATCTACAATTGAACCCACACCACCAGCGGCTGTGTAGTCTTCCTGAGAGAGAGAGGAAAGTTTTTTCTCAAGAACCCTCTCCACCTCACGGAGAACTTCCGGAGAGGTCCTGTCCATAGTGGCAATTCTCTTGGCGACATCGGACTGTTTGTCCTGGGGAAGCTGTCCGAGAATAACCGATGCTTTTGCCGGCTCAAGATAAGCAAGAATAAGAGCAATGGTCTGAGGATGTTCCTGCTGAATAAAGTTCAGAAGATGAGCCGGATCTGTTCTTCTGATAAAATCGAAAGGTCTTGTTTTCAGAGAACTCGTCAGACGGCTTATGATATCTACGGCTTTCTGGTTTCCCAGTGATTTCTCAAGAAGCTCACGGGCATAATCTATACCTCCGGAAGAGATAAAATCCTGAGCCATCATCAGTTCCTGAAATTCCTGCAGAACCATATCCCTGGCGTCAGATTCGATATTTTCCAGACGGGCTATCTCAAATGTCAGCGTTTCAATTTCATCTTCTCTCAGGTGTTTAAAGATTTCCGATGAGATTTCCGATCCAAGAGTTACCAGGAATATAGCGGCTTTCTGCCTTCCTGTGAGATCCTCTTTATGGGTAGAACCCTGTTTAGCCATCCTATTCCTCCGCCAGCCATGTTCTGATCAATTGAGCAACATCTTCAGGATGCTCCCTAGCCATATTGATGGCATTTTCCTGCATCTCGATTCTGGCTCTTTCCTGAACTGACATTTCTACATCAATTCCCTCTTCCTCAGCACTTCGTAGAGCTGCTTCTCTCATAGCCTGATGCTGTCTGGAAAGTTCCTCTTCTCTCAGTCTACGCCGTCTTTCCATTTCTTTCGATACAATTCTGAAAATTACAGCTGCCACGACAAATATAGCCAGGCCGATAAGAGAAAATAAAATAGTCTGCTGAATTTGCTCTCTTCTTCTATATTCAGCATCTTCCGCTTCATGCTCACTTGTTCTGTCGAAAGGAATATGAGAAACAGTGACTTCATCACCTCTTCCCTTATCATATCCTACAGCTGTCGCGACCAGGTCCCTGGATTTTTTAAGATCTTCATCACTGACAGGGACATAGATCCGCTCAATACTGCCTTCGGGGGTGATTGCTATTTTGCCGTTGTCCCCATATTTCCGTTTCCAGATTCCATCGATGGCAACAGCGACACTGATTCGGGAGATCTTAAAAGGATTACTGTCTTCTGATATATTTCGTGTATTGACAACAAAGTTCTGAATTTCATTATCCTTCTCATATTTCCCCACGAGAGAGGAAAGATCTTTATAGGCCGGAGGAGTC
Organism: Spirochaetaceae bacterium; assembly: GCA_016342385.1. Taxonomy (GTDB): domain Bacteria; phylum Spirochaetota; class Spirochaetia; order DSM-2461; family DSM-2461; genus Spirochaeta_F. Next base: position 14,219 of record JAEINM010000032.1, read on the forward strand.
TGACCTTCCTGACCGGGAGGACCTTCGGGATTAAATCCAGTGCCCTCAAAACTCTCATTTTCCGCCTGTGAGGATTCAAGGATAGAGGGAACGCCCTCATATTCACTATAGGGAGTATTGGGATCATCTTCTTTCATCGTTATGGGAAAATGTTCCTCCGTCTCAATCTGTTTATTAATGAACTCCAGATCAATTTCAATGTTGAGAATTTCCACCCGTTTAGTGGAATAGATATTTCGCAGAGATCCTAGTATAGTACCTGTGTACTGGGCTTCCAGCCTTCTTTTCTGATTGAGCATTCTCTCGGTCAGCACAAGTCTGTCAACCTGCTCCAATCCGGCAAAATCATTGAGTACGTTACCGGAATAATCCATAATGGTGATATTCTCCGGAAGAAGACCCTGTACGGCAAACTGGATAAGCTTGACAACTCCCTCCACTTTTTTCCTGTTGGTAGAGATATCACTTCCCGGTCTGGGAGTGATTATAACCGATGCTGTCGGAGGATCCTGACTTTCCACAAAGAGTTCTTTTTCCGGCATGACCAGAGTGATTTTTGCAGAGTCAACATCATCGAGAGCTTCGATATGCTGCTCAACAGTACCTATAATGGCCCGTCTCAGATTCACATTCCGTTCAAAGTCGGTAAGAGTCCAGCGGTCCTTATCAAAAAGAGCCCATGGATCCGTATCTGCTGTTATTACGCCATCTCGAATAAGTATGGATCTCATTTTCTTTGCCGTATTCTCATCATCTACGAGAATATAACCTTCAGCTGTGACCTTGCTCCCTACATTCTGTTCTGAAAGACTTACAATAATCTTATCTCTCTGTTCCAGATCAGTAAAGGGACTGTTTATCAGACGCACCATTGATGGTGACGCCGAAAAACGGACGAGCATGACAAGCCCGAGAATAGAGACAGCCACTATGGCAAAAAAGATTGCTTTCTGAACAACAGACCATTTAGTCCAGAATGTCGAAAGTTGTTCAATAATTCGTTTAAAAAAATCGTTCATTTCTCCCCTCCCAAGAAAGAAACTCATATATCAGACTGTTTATTCAGATAAATCAGCCATTACAAAGATTAACTATCTTGTAGATATAATCTCCTTATATGCTTTCACTGCTCCATCTATAACGGACTTGGTCAGATTAACCGCCATTTCCGCTTTAGCCATTGCTATAGTCACATCATGGACATTCACTGAATCGGGATCGGTAATCATCTGCTGCATGAGTCCGGCACTTTCCATTTCAGTATTATTGGCGCTGTTAAGGGCATTATTGACCATTTCGCCAAATCCTCCGGTTTTAACCGGATTGGCTGCCATCTGCCCATTTTCATTAAAATGATTCGGTCGGCTTCTTTTTAATTGTACCACATCACCAAAAGCGGACTCAGGTCCGATCATTTTCATAAGACTCATAATTTACCTCCCAATCTCCAATGCCTTTCTGAACATGCTTTTACTGCCGTCCATTACGGCGACATTTGCTTCATAAGCTCTGGATGCCGCAATCATATCGACCATTTCACTGACCGTATTGACATTGGAATATTCGACATATCCCGCTCTGGGACCGGTTTTTATGGCATCGGGATGAGTCGGATCATAGACTAACCGCAGTTCAGAATCCATATCCTTTTCGATTTCAGAGACCCTCACACCCTTTCCTATACCGTTATCCAGAGCTTCCGGGAGAAATGGACTTCTCCAATAGGGTTGATCCACACGGGGCCTGAAAACAACACGGCTTCTTCTAAAAGGTCCTCCATCTGCGGTTCTTGTCGTATTGGCATTGGCAATATTATCTGAAATGACATCTAACCTTAGCCTCTCAGCAGATAATCCCGATGCCGCTGTATTTATAGAACTGAACATTCCCATTTCCTAACCCTACCTTAATACCATATTTATTCTCTTGAATTGACTGGATATAGTAGATGTCATCAATTCATACATCATCTGATTCTGTGTCGCCGCCATAGTTTCCTGCTCAATATCCACATTGTTCCCGTTGTTCTTACTCTGTGTTAAATAGTCGAGGACAAATCTCGGTTGAACACTTTTATAATCAACAGGACGATTAAAGGGAATATGACTGGAACTGGACATTTTAGCTTCCAGCCCTTTCGGTGCATTTTCCGAAGAGAGAGCTCTAGCCAGGGAAGCTTCAAAATTGACATCAGTCCTTTTAAAATTCGGAGTCTCTGCATTAGAGATATTATTGGCAATAACCTCACGTCTGGTGAGACTGACATCCATTGTTCTCTGTAGGATATCAACTGTTTTTCCAAATGTATTATTCGTAAACATTTCTAAACTTCCCCTTTTTTGGTCCTTACATTAAAAATCGGCTTTTTTCCCTCTTGTATTAGTGAAAAATGTCATTTATTAATCCTATAGAATATAGCGGCTCAAATCCCTGTCCTCTACAATGTCAGTGAGCTTATCACTAACGTAAGCGGCATCAATGCTTATAGCCTGGCCTTTCATCTCCGGTGCATTAAAAGAGATTTCCTCAAGAAGCAGTTCCATTATTGTATGAAGTCTTCTCGCCCCGATATTTTCTGTTCTCTGATTCACCTCTTCAGCAATCTGAGCCAGTTTATCAATAGCGTCTTCTGTAAAATCAATATGAACATCTTCTGTTTTGAGCAATTCTACATACTGCTTTGTCAAAGCATTTTTTGGCACTGTCAATATAGTTTTAAAAGCCTCGGCATTGAGATCCTGTAATTCGACCCGTAGTGGAAAACGGCCCTGTAATTCCGGAATGAGATCAGAGGGTTTACTCATACTGAAAGCACCGGCGGCAATAAACAAAATATGAGATGTATCGACTATACCGTATTTAGTGTTAACCCGACTCCCTTCTACAATAGGGAGGATATCTCTCTGAACACCTTCTCTTGAAACATCCTGCCCGCCTCCTGAACTGTTCTTACGTGTTGCAATTTTATCTATCTCATCAATAAAAATGATACCCATATCCTGAACACGGTCTCGAGCCATTTCTGCGGCATTTTCAGAATCAACCAGTTTCTCCTGATTTTCAGCCAGAAGAATCTCTCTCGCTTTACTGACAGTAACGGA
>JAEINM010000033.1 GCA_016342385.1 Spirochaetaceae bacterium
TATCTGGGTGACGATTTAGTTGATTTTTTTAATTGAAAATAAAACAGATCCTGGTAGTCATCAGGATCCGTTTTTCCTTTAAGCCAACAAATGCTTTATCAAGTTGATAGTTTTGAATTGTTAATATAAAGAGTAGATAAGAATCAGAATTATAAAAGAACTCTCTAATTCTGACTTAATACATTTTTCGTCTTTCCTGCTTTCTTATATTCTTTAATTCTTTCCGTCTTCTCGACTTGTTCTGTTCATGCTTTTTAGCAGAAGGTTTCAGAAAGTATTGTCTTTTTTTAAACTCTCTTATAATTCCTTCTTTCTCGACTTTGTTCTTAAATCTTTTAATTGCTTTTTCAAGATTTTCGTCATCGTAAACTTCGATATTTGCCAAAGAAATACTCCAATAATATATGTGTTCAAATTATTATAACGAACAGGAAAAAAAAATCAAGTTTCATCCTGCGAATCAAGTCTATTTAATCTTTAAATTTTAGTAATTGATAGATGAAACAGGGGATTTCATAAAATCCTTTCTGATTTTGAGGTGAAATGGATACATTGCTAAATAAATTCATCTGGGAATATATTCAATTATAAATAGCGGTTCTCTTGTCATTATATTACTGATGCAGTATTGTAGCTTATATGGCAAAAACGAATTATTCTTATGAAAAAAGACAGCAGGAAATAAAAAAGCAGAAAAAAAGACAGGAAAAACTCAAAAAGAAACAGGAAAAAAAGGAACGGAAAGACTTCGATCCTCAGCTTGAGGTTGATAACAATGATCCTGAAGTCGAAAAGGATGAATCGGCCGATAACTGATGTCTATGAGAATTATTGAGCTATCTTCAAGGACCTTAATCGATTCAAAGCACAGGCCAGATCAATCATTCTGAACTCGGCCAGATTACCGCTGATTCTATCACTTAAACAATCCAGTCCCTCATTCTCTATCTTCTCCTGCAGAAATGACAGGATATGTATGAGAGATTTTTTCCCATCAACATATGTATTTAGTCGTTGAAGGGCTTCCATAATAGCTTTGGTCTGAGATAATTCACTCAACTGTTCAACATCTGTCAGGTCTATAATATGACGGCCGAAATTAATCCGGTATACTTCTTTGGCATACACACTTTTTTTCCCGTATTGATTTTCAGGGTCAATAGATCCTCGAAGGGGAATCCTTCTTTTAATTGTAAAATCACAATCATCAAATTCAATAAGACGTCCGGTTTTTGAGGAAGCCGCAATTTGTTTGGCTCTTTCTGTTACATCAATAGGCCGGTAGTTTTTCATTTGAATCACTTTATCAGATATTTCAAAATAATCTCCTGATCCGCCCAGTACAAGAATAGAAGAGACATTTTTTCGGGAAAACAACTGCCGGGCCCTATCTATGAAAGGAGTTATCGGTTCGTCATTTTTCATAACCAGCTGCTGCATGTTGTAGTCGCGGATCATAAAATTGGAAGCACAGGTGTCTTCATCCATTAACAGGAGATCGGTTTCCGCTTCCAGCCCTTCCATAAGCGCAGCAGCTTGAGATGTGCTTCCGCTAGCGTTCTCGGTAGAAAACACCGACGTATTATCACCAGAGGGCAGATGGTTAATAAAGGGAGAAATATCCACTTTTTCTACAAATCGACCACTATAGGCTCGAAGTTTCAGAGCATTTTTACAGGTTACCGCCAATTCCCTGCCATCGCCGGGTATGTGGTTGTATATTCCGGCGGCAATCGTCTGAAGCAGTGTTGATTTCCCATGGTAACCTCCTCCTACAATCAGCGAAATTCCCTCGGGGATCCCCATTCCGGAGATCTTATTTCCATCGGGAAGAGTTATTCTTACTTCCATTGACTCTGGAGATGTAAATTCAACCGCTTTTTCTCTTTCCATTGGCAGCTCACTAGTACCGCTTTTTCTCGGTAATAGAGATCTATTGGCAATAAAGCAGATTAGACCGTGTTCTTTCAATTGAGATCGAAGATATTCTGAGGTCTGGGAGGTTTTCAGATGCATATCACAATCTTGCGTATCTATATTTTCTTTTTTAAATGTCTTTTTTATAATGTCAGGAAGTTCGACAAATAACATGGTTTGTGCTAGTTCTCCATTAATTAACCGGTCATTGGCAGGTAATCCCATAAAAAACCGCAATTCTATAAACTCATCAGTCAGGATAACTGAATTGCGATTCAGAATAGCCTGCCCGGGTTTATCAATGGTAATTAAGCCGCTATTACCTGTGCCTCTATGACTGGAACAATGGGAACTCTCTCTGAAAAAACAGCGGGCCAGAAAATCTTCATAAGCCCTTTTCCTTATGGGATTCTCCTGCAGGTCTTCTGGTATATAACTATAGGATGGCTCTATTCTGATTCTGTATATTCCTGTAAAAGAGGGTGCGTAGGGATCCTTGGGAATCTGATCGATATAGAGCACAAAATTATCACTGTTGTAGGATCCTTTTAAAGATTGATAAGCTCCGTAATCCTTTCCATCTATTCCTTTTAAACGGGGGCCTAGACTACTGAGGGGATTCATATTATTTCTCCTAATTATAAATATAGTAAATTCCTTTTCATATTACTAAGAGAATTTCTGATCTTGATAACATATTGAAATCTATATATAGTGAAATAATGAATGTAACTAAATACAAAACAAAATATCTCTATTTAATAACTTTATCCTATTTCATTTTGGCTTTTCTCAATATCACTTTTGCATTACTGGCATTAGTATGTATGGCTGTTCCCTTTATTCTGCTATTCAAAAATAGAGAGAAAACATGGTGCACGAATTATTGTCCCAGAGTCGATTATTTCTCTCTTTTCAGGATTTTTAAAACAGGATTTAAAATTCCAAAGTGGTTCACCGATGAACGTTTGAAAAAGTTCGTATTTCAGTATTTCTGTATCAATGTATTTTTTATTATTATGTCCACAGTTATGGTCAGTCGGGGGAATTTTGCTCCAATAGATAATATTCGTTTTCTCATAGCTTTTGAAATCCCGGGGACATTACCTCAATTGTGGACACCTGTAGAACTACCTGCTGCAATCATTCATCTCTCTTATAGATTGTATTCTATAATGTTTACTTCATCTGTTCTTGGTACCCTTCTGGCCATACTGTTCAAGCCCCGTACTTGGTGTGTTGTCTGTCCAATTAATACACTGAGCACAGGATTTCTCAGAAGTCAGAAAAAATAATTACCAGCCTCACCTGCTGCTTATCATATCCTCTTTTGCTTTTCTGACATCGACAGGGCAGACCATCCTGCTGATAAAAGGGAGAGCTGTCAGGCACAAAAATGCCAGAGCAGAGAAAACCCGGTAAAATGAAAAATGCTTGAGGAGTAATCCTATAAGGAGGGGAGCCAGAGCACTGGTTAAATTGATGGCACCAAATATACCCGAGTAAAGAGCTCTTTTATTCTCATCACTAATCTGGACTAGAACGGCTTCCCCGCTCATTTTATGTGCTGAAGCCAGTATGCCCAGTAAGGGGAAAATGATATATACTATCCACTGTCCTGCCCCTGCAGTAATTGAGGAGAGCATAATAATGGGAATAAGGAAACCGGCTGCCGATTGAATTTTGAGAAGTCCTTTGAAACCAAGGGGTTTTACGATTCTGGGCCATATTAAATTCGATAAGAGCATTCCTCCCATCTGCAGTAGTACAATGGTTCCAATAAATGCTGATGGTATATTGAATTGATGCATCAGAGTCGGTAGATAAAAGGGAATCAGTACTATTCCCATCGATAGGATATTGGCAGTGAAACAATAATTCCGAAATGTACTATCCTCTTTAAGAATCCTTTTCATTGAGTGGAATATATCTCCCATTCCCGGTTTTGTAGTTTTCCTTGCCGGCTCCTGTTTCTCCCGGATCATCCAGAATCCTATTGATCCCAATGCCAGCATTATTGCGGCCAGAGAAAAGAGAACGCTATAGCGGAGGGAGCCTGTGAGACCTGTAATGATATATCGTGTCAGAACGCCCGAGAGCAATACTCCCACACTCCAGAATACCTGTTTTCTCAAAAAAAACTTGTGTCGCAGGTCATCTGGAATTGTGGAACCGATTAAGGAGATATAACTTATTCCCGCAAATGCACCGGAGAGGGAAAAGAGAATTAATCCTGTGTAGATAAAAAAAAGAACAATAGAGGGGCTCATTGACTCGGAACTTATAAGGAGCATTCCGATTCCAAAGAGAGCAAACATTCGGGTATATAACCCTCCTAGCAGATATCTTTTTTTTCTCGGTCTTGATTGGACAAAGGGAGCAAAAAGGAGTTGTGAAACAAGAGGAAGTCCTATCATTATGGCAGTTATGATTCCAATATGTATTTCTGATCCGCCGACCTGTAATACCAGTGCGGGAAGAACTGAATTCACCTCGGTAAAAGTGACTGTTAAAGCCAGGAAAACTCCATGAATCAGAAAACCTTTATAACTCATCTTCTGATCAGATTCTGTATCTATCTGAATTTTATATCTCCTTCTGATTAGGTATAATCCATTTTACAGGAAGTGTTATATGGAATAGAACGCCAGGTTTATGATTTTTATCATAGCCAATAGAACCGTGGAGATAGTTGTGAATAATTGTCTGGATAATATGCATTCCCAGACCGGTACCACCTCTCTTTTGAGCTGTGGTAAAATAGGGTTTGAATATTTTTTCAGCATTTTCTTCAGGGATTCCCACACCATTATCGGAATATTTTATCAAAACATTCTCATTATTAATTGTGGCTTCTATGATGATTTTCCCCTCTTGTCTATCATGGAAACCGTGATAGATGGAATTCTGAAAGAGATTGTTAAAAACCTGAGTTAAATATCCGGAAATGGATTCCAGTTCTAATTCGGGAGACATTTTCAGTTCAGTCTGAATATTATTGTTTTTATTACAGATGGAAAAATTGGAAGAAACATCGTCAATCAGTTCATTGAGATTGATTTGCTCAGGCTTGATATCTGATTGTGCAATGGCGATATTTTTAAAACTTTTAATAATTTTTTTTGCCTGTTCAATATTCCCTATTCCCAGACTTATTCCCTCCTTTATTTTTGAAAGAAGGGTCAGCATCTCTCTCTCTGTCAATTTCTTACTTTCAATTTTACTGTGCAACTGTGACAGGACATCTTCTGAAAAGGTTAAAGATGTCAGAACTATACCAATAGGAGTTTTAATTTCATGAGTAAAGGCGCCAACCTGGTTTCCCAGTTGAGCCAGTCTCTCCAGTGAGACATTATCCTGGATAATCCTATCTAGAGTTTTTTTAAAGTCCCACTGCAGTTCTCTAAATTTACGTGAAAGATTCCCTATTTCATCTTTTCTGTTCAGTAATTGCGGATTCTCCACTGAGGAATCCAGATTCTCTAGTGATTTTTTTACTTCCGCAGTCAGCAGTATGATGGGTTTTGTTATAAATCGGGCTGCTGTATAGGAAATAAGAACTGCTATGAGAAGAATAATAGAACTTATTCCCAGTAGTATATTCTGAATCGATCTGACGGGACTGAATATCTCTTTCTCATAGGCTGTAATTCCCAGAACCCAATCATTTTTCAGCCTTTTATACCCCATCCGTTTTTTTTCTCCCAAAAACCTGTAAACCACAGTGTTCTGGGAATTCCCAGAAGTCAGTTCTTCTAGCAGAAGTTTGTTATTTTCTCCCAGTACTTCTTCCAGAGGAGTGTTCATGGGATATCGGGGATGATAGATAAAGTCAAACCGGGAGTTCACCAGGAAAGCATATCCCTCATTTTTAAAAGTAATTTCCGCTAGCTTCTCTTTTATTGAAGCCAGGGATAGATCAAAGCCGGCAATTCCGATTATTTCAGATTCCACAAATACAGGAGCAGTAAATGAAATGAGGGCGTCCCCTGTATCAACATCAATATAGGTATCACTCCAGAAAGCCTTTTGAGTTTCTAGTGGTTTATAATAGTATTCCAAATTCGGATCTTCGGGATTAAAATCCTTCGGATCGGGATACTCAAAGACTCTTTCAAAGAGATCTGTTCCATTCATTTTATTATACCAGACCTGGGTCGGGACGGATCCGTATGCGGGACTGAACATAAAATACAAACCATTACAATCATTGATGATGGCTGCTGCTTTCTGAATTTGCGGAGAAATGTAATCTCTATAATCCTTCAGATAGGAATCCCCGGCTTCTCTGTAACTGCTCATAGAAAAAACTGATCCCAGTGAAATAGATAAGACTGAAATTAATGATTCAATATCGGAGAATAAATCTTCCATATCGGCCGATTCATGTCTTGCTGTATCGAGCAGTTTATTAAATGTCTCATCGACCAGATAGCTGTTTACAGAAAATATAATGACAGAACTGTTTATGATGGCCATACTCAATAAGGGAAGGAGAATCAGTATCAGTACTTTTCTCATAATTGATGACATAATATGCATTATAAATTAAGATATGCTATTAAGCAATAAAAGTTAGAGAATCACAGTTGTGAACAGATCGGGCACTGCATAGGATCATGACCTCTGGCCGGGCAGTATTCTCTGCCGAAATAGATTAACTGCAGATGGAGTTTATTCCATTTCTCCTCGGGAAAGAGCCGCTTGGCATCTTTTTCTGTTTGAATGACATTCTTCCCCTCAGTCAGTCCCCAGCGGGTCAATAGTCTGTGGATATGGGTATCCACGGGAAAAGCATTCTGCCCGAAAGCCTGACTGATGACTACCGATGCCGTTTTATGTCCTACTCCCGGCAATTTTTCAAGATTTTCCATATTCCGGGGAACTTCCCCCTCATACTGATCAACCAGTATGCGCGACAGCCCGCTGATGGCTTTTGATTTATTATTGGAAAGACCGCAGGGTCTGATGATTTTCTGAATTTCTTCAATACTCAGTTTTATCATATCCATGGGATTATCTGCCAGTGAAAAGAGTTCCGGAGTTACTGTGTTCACTCTGGCATCGGTGCATTGTGCAGAGAGAAGTACAGCTATAAGAAGAGTATAGGGATCTCTGTGTTTCAGGGGAATAGGAGTCTCGGGGTATAGTTTTTCGAGAATCTCTATTAGCATTTCAACTTTCTCTTTTTTCCGCATTTTCATTAAGGATTATTGTATATGATTTTTCAGAAAAGTCCCATTCTCATATTCCTGAAAAGCTGTGATTAATTCATCCCGACTATTCATGACAATTGGTCCATGCCAGGCCACCGGTTCCTTGAGAGGTCTTCCGGATATAAGCAGAAACCGCATTCCTTCAGGACCCGATTTCAATTTTATTTCATCTCCCCTGTCAAAGATTATCAGATTTCTATTTTCCACAGGATTAGCTGATACAACCTCTGTAACTCCTTTCGCTGTCACATATTCTGTAGGAGCCGGAATGGGAGAGGACGCGCCATAGAATAGTCCTGAACCCTCAAAAAGATAGGCGAAGGAATGATGATCCAGATTAATTTTTAAAGTTTTTTCTCTATGGGGTGGTACTGTTATATCGATATATTTAGGATCGGTGACAATACCTGTTACAGGACCAGTCTTTCCCCGGAAGGTTCCTGTAATAATCTTAACTTTTGTTCCATCATCATCTATCACTTCCGGTATCTCTCCAGAGGGAATGTCCTGATAACGGGGATCCATCATTTTTTTTTCAGCGGGAAGATTGGCCCAAAGCTGAAACCCGTGAAATAGAGGACCGCTTCCGTGATAAGGCATTTCCTGATGGATAATTCCACTTCCCGCAGTCATCCACTGAACATCTCCATCTCTTAATACACCCTTGTTCCCCAGGCTATCCTCATGTTGTATTCCCCCTTGAATATTGTATGTTATGGTTTCTATCCCCCTATGTGGGTGCCAGGGAAATCCATTCATAGGTTTGAGAGGATCATCATTTATTAAATGATCGAGTAATAGAAAGGGATCCGTCTCTGTTGTTGTACCATGTCCGAATACTCTATTTATCTGAACTCCATCACCATCGGTCACCAACTGAGACCTGGAAATACTTTTTATAGGACCTAAAGACATAAAATTCTCCTTATTTAGAAAATATCTATGACTCGAATATAAAGGCAAGTTAATTTAAACTATTTTTATTTAATAATGCTAAAAAGATGATAAGAGGCTAATAAGGTCGTAGGAATATTTAAATTTCCTGCTGATAGAAAGGAATAAATATTTTCAGACTTTTAGTTCTTGAACGACCTTTTAATTTTTGAATAGAAAAAGGCTATTACAAAGAATGCTGTCAAAACAATGACGATAGTCGCTCCCGATGGCACATCAAAATAATAGGAGCTGTAGAATCCCACAATAATGGCTACAATAGAGATTCCCATAGATAGAGCCATAATTCTGGGAAGTTGCTTAACCAGCAGAGAAGCTGTGGCTGCCGGAGTCACCAATAAGGCAAGCACCATAACAACGCCAACAGTCTGAGTGGCAATAACAGTGGTTGAGGCGACAAGTATGAGAAATCCGAAATGTATTAGAGTAGGGGACAGCCCTATGGCGAGAGCATGAGTGGCATCAAAGCTGGTAACCAGTAGTTCTTTGTAGAATACAATAACTATTATTATGACAATGATTGCGACAGAGATAATCAGGATCAGATCAAAACCTGAAATCCCCAGAATGTTACCGAAGAGTATATGGGTTAAATCTTTAAAACCGGCCACTCTATTAATGAGCATAATTCCCAGAGCAAATGCACCGGCAAATATGACTCCAATTGCAGTATCTTCTTTAAAGCCCCTGTGATTTGTCAGAGTTCCTATGGCAATCACAGATATCACCGCGGCTAATAATGCTCCGATGAGGATGTGGAATCCGAGTATTATTGCCAGCACGATTCCCGGCAGTATCGCATGGGCCAGGGCATCACCGATAAAGGCCATTCCCCTCCACACAATGAATCCGCTCAATATTCCACAGGCTGAGGCAACCATGACTCCTGCGATAAGACCTTTGAGGAAAAAGCTGTATTGCAGAGGCTCAATAATCCATTCTACCACAGTCCTTTCTCCTTATCTTTGTGGAATTCGAAACCATAAGCCCGGGCAATATTCTGAGGTGTTAATACTTCATTAACATCTCCATCGGCGATAATGGTCTTATCCAGAAAGAGTACTCTGCTGAAGTGTACTGTGAGAATTCCCAGATCATGAGTACTGATCAGGACACTTTTTCCCAGGCTACAGATTCGCTCTATGGTGTGAAACATGAGCTCCTGTGTGGCGATATCAACGTGGTTGAGAGGTTCATCGAGGAGCAGTAGGTCCGCATCATGAGCAAGGGTTCTTGCCAGCATGACTCTCTGCTGCTGTCCTCCAGATAGTTCTCCCACCTGTTTATGGGATATATTACTAATCTCCATAGTCTCCATGGCCAGGTCTACAGCTTCTCTATCTTTTAAACCGGCTTTTCTGAACCATCCGAGATGAACATAGCGTCCCATTGCTACGACCTGTCGGACAGTGACGGGAAATGTCCAATCCACTGAGCTCTTTTGAGGAACCATGGCGACTCTATGCCGGCAGGTATGGGCTTTATGTCCGTATATTTCGATTCCTCCCGATTGGATTTGTTCCAGACCCAGAACCAGTTTCATAAGAGTAGATTTTCCCGCTCCGTTGGGACCTACAAGAGCCACTTTCTCTCCGGGAGATATTGAAACAGAGACACTATTGAGAACAGAGTCGCTGCTTCCGGGATAGGTAAAATTCACTCCATGTATTTTAAGTGCGGGAGTTTCCGGTTTGGGAGGATGGTCACATTTTTTCCCATAGCACAATATAGATACTGATTTCATTTATTCTATTAATAATCCATTTATTATTTGCTTTGTATTGTATTCCATATATTTTATATAACTATCGGCTCCATTGCCTTTTCTGTCGAGAGAGCCCGATTTTAAACTGATGACCTGCAGAGGCCTTTTCAGTTCCGAACTGATATTTTCAGCTAGTTGATTCATAAGAGAACCGGATGTTTCCCCTATAAATAATGTATTTACTCCGGTCTCTTCAATAAGATTTATCAATTCGATTATTGATTTCGGAGAAGTATCACTTATCGATGATGTTCCTGGAATTATAGTTCCAATTATGGTAAAATCATATTCCCGGGCAAAATAGCTAAGAGAATCATGATCGGTTATCATTATTCTTTCCTCCGGTTTCAGGACTGATAAACGGGATTCTATCCATTTGTGGAGACTTCTGAGTGTTTCTATATAGTCATTTCTGTTTTTTTCATACAGCGCACTATTTTTTTCATCGATAACTATGAGACTTTCAGCTGTTTTCTCTGCCCACAATACAACATTGAGAGGACTCATCCAGGTATGAGGATCATATTCATGGCCATGGCCTTCATGACTTTTTATGGGATTGACAGAATCGGACAGACTGATGATTCTTGTCCCATTATTATTTTCCAGAATATCCATCAGTCCCTCTTCCAGACCAAATCCATTTACAAATATTAGATCGGCCTTTTCCACTTTGGCAATATCTCTGGGAGAAGGTTCATAAGAATGAGGATCCTGGCCATATTGTATAAGTTCTGTAATCTCTACAGAATCTCCAGCTATACGGGAGACTACATCAGTGATAAAGCTTGTAGTTGTAACAACATTTATGGTTTTCTCTTCTATTTCTTTCTGGCACGAAGCTGCCATCAGGCTTATTAGCAATAGGGGTATAATTTTGTTCATGTTTTTTTATTGGGCCAATTAGGGCTTATCCTTTTTCTGTTTAATAATATCTCTTACTATTAAAACGTAAATCTTCCTGAATTTATATAGGGAGCTTGTATAAGTCAATAAAAAAGTTAGTATAAAAGGAAACTAATACTGTCAGTTCAACCCGGTGTGAACTATAATTACTATTGAAAACCTGAATATTGAAAAAGAACTGGAAAATAATTCAGGAAAATGAAGGATCAGCAATTGGAATGATTTCTTCCGATAGAGCGTATGAATACATTGTCAATACCTCTTCTGATTACATTACACTGATCAACAGGTCATATGAATATGAAGTTGTCAATGACTCTTATTGTCATGTCATTCGTAGAGAGAAAAATGAGATTCTAGGTAAGCAGGTCTCTCAGATATGGGGACAGGAGCGCTTTAACTCGAAAATAAGAGAACATCTGGATAAATGCTTTTCCGGTAAAGTCATACATTATATTGAAGAGTTTAATTTCGGTAATGAGCACAAGTATATGCACGTCTCATATTATCCCTATATAACTGATGGTGAGATCTCTCATGTTTTAGTTTTTTCCCATGACATTACCAAGCTGGGGGAGATAGAAGCCAAACTGATCAATTATGAATACAGAGATCCCCTTACCGGTTTGTTCAACCGAAAGTCCCTGGATATTATACTCGATATGGAACTGGAAAAAGCAAAGAGGAGTCGATCGGAAAAACTGAGAGCGCTTCTGTTCATATCTATAAGTAATCTTCAGCAGATAAATCTGGATCACGGTTATGAGACAGGTACTATGCTCCTGGAAAATACTGGAATAAGGATTAAAGAGTTTCTTAGGAGTAGTGATTATGTATTCAGGTATGACGGGCAGGAACTTGTCGTACTTTTATCCAATCTTTCCAGTGAATCAGACTCGGCAAAAGTGGCCCACAAGCTTCTGAACAGAATGACAATACCCTATAGAAACAATAATTTTGATATAAATCTCCAATGTTATATTGGGCTTTCTCTCTATCCTCATGACAGTTCTGATGGATCGACATTAATTCAATTGGCAATTGAGGCTCTTTCCGAATCTATAGAAAAAAAAATCCCTTATACTATCTATGACAAGAGTTTTCATGAGAATGCTTTGGAGAAGCTGAAATTGGAAAGTGATCTCCATCGGGCTTTTGAGAAGCATCAGTTTGAATTGTATTATCAGCCCATTGTCAATTTACAGGGGGAAATTAAAGGATGTGAAACCCTCATCCGATGGGATCACCCCGAAAGAGGATTTGTCTCTCCAGATGACTTTATCCCCATAGCCGAGAATAACGGATTAATAAACTCAATCGGGAAATGGGTTATTTTTCAGACAATATTGTCATTAAAAAAATGGTGTGTAAAGTACGATTTGTACATATCTATTAATCTGACAGCCAGAGAATTTGCATCGGAGGAACTGATTGATCTTCTGAAAACAGCAATATCCAAATCAGGTAATATCTGTACAAAACACCTGAAGCTTGAAATTACAGAATCCGGTGGAATGGAAGATCCTGAATCGACAATTAAAAGAATGAAAGAACTGACAGATCTGGGATTTGAGATTTTTATCGATGATTTTGGTACAGGTCAGTCGAGTCTTGCTTATTTGAAAAATATTCCCGCCACTACATTGAAGATCGACAAATCCTTTATCGATGATATTGCAGAGGTTGATGACAGCAGGGCATATTTGAAGCTGATTCTGGATCTGGCTGAAAACCGGAAGAAAAAAACTGTTGTAGAGGGGGTCGAGACAAAAGAACAGCTGGCAATTCTCAAGGAGATCGGCTGCACTTATATTCAGGGATATTATTTTTCCAGGCCACTTCCTCTCAGAGAATTTAACCGGATTCTTGAACAGGGTAAAAAGCTGCCACTATTATAGATTCCTCTTTTCGATTGTCAGCTTTTTTTATTGGCTTTTTTCGCTTTATGCAAAAGACCCGATTGAAAGGCTGTCGTTTGATTTCGGCCTCTCTTCTTGGATTTGTACAGAGCTTCATCGGCTCTTTCTATCATTGTTTTTTCTGTCAGATTCTCAACCCAGTCATAAGTGCTGACTCCAAGGCTAATAGTGATTTTAAGTGTAATATCATTATAGAAAACTTCCATCTTTTCAACTTCTGTTCTCAATCTTTCAGCAGTTGTATAAGCCTCTTTCCGTTCTGTTTCCGGTAAAAGTACAGTGAATTCTTCACCTCCAAAACGGGATAGAATATCACCTTCACGTAAAGTGTGTTTTAACCTGTCAGCCAGACAGAGAATTACCTCATCTCCGGCAAGATGTCCATATCTATCATTAAAACTCTTAAAATTATCAATATCCATGACTATTAATGAAAAAGACTGTTTGTTTCTTCGGCACCTGGCCAGTTCTTCATTGGTTCTACTTACAAAGAAATTATGATTATACAATCCGGTTTTAGAATCTTTTACCGAGTGCTCATAATGTATGTTGTTCTGAATTCCAACAGAAGTGAATTTCATCAGTTTATCTATATAGTCGATTTCCTGTTTATTGTATTCTTCTGCGAGAATCTTCGGCCCGAAAAGGATCATTCCGTACAATCCCGATAAACCTTTAATGGGAACAATAATTTCAGGATTGAATACTTCTAGAGGTTTAATCAGATTCTGATTGGAGATTTCATATTCAAATAGTGTAAAACTGGTTGTTCCCGTATATTTCCGGAAAAACTTCTCATAAGGTTCCAGAGAATCAATATCGAGACTGATTATACAACTGTTCATATTATGATAGGCATAGGTTTTCAATTTGTTGATTGAAATACCTTCATTTAAAATAAATACCAGATCAGATGGTATAAATTTATCGGAGAGGCATTTTATTATATAGGCTACCAGCTCATCAACTGATTCTTTCAGAAAAATATTATAGGCCTCAAAAATCAAATCTTCCTGATTCCGGTTGTCTACCTTAATTTTTTCTATATATTCAAGTATACCGATTTTTTTAAGCAAATCATAATTGTTGATGAGGAGAGGATTATTTGCTAAGTCTTCCCATTCCATTATGCCTTAATCTATAGTAATTTCACTGACAAATCAATATAAAAATACGATCCTCTGATTCTTGAGTGAACTATTTCGTGACATTTACGAGAATTGAATGAGTTCTGGAACCTTTTGAGGGAAGAGTCGGTATAGTCGAAGTCAGATAATTGACATTCTCTGCCCAGCTACCCTGATTGAGTGAAACTGTACCTTCACTGATTTTCTCCGTGACAAATGCTATGGATCTGATAAATCCTTCATGGCTGCTGATTTTAACAGGATCTTCATCATTTATACTTCTGGATTCTGCATCACAAATATTTATCCAGAGTCTATCATCACATAGTTTTTTTAATGAGGGAATATTATCATTCTGAGAGTGAATCCTGTATTTTTCATGAGGAGATATCATTCTCAGGGGATATTTTTCCGAGGGACTAAAATTAATGTGTTCCGGTAGGAGTGTCCCCCCCTGTTTTCTCAGTTCTTCACAAGCGATTTCAATTTTTCCCGATGGGGTTTGCAGAGGATACCTCTCGGGATCGGCAATAAACTCGGCTAAAGCGATTCTTCTGCTTCCTTTTCCCGAATAAAATCCTTTTCTCTTAAATCCTTCAATATCCTCAATTTCAGATTGAGAGAGAAAAAAATCCAACCATTGATCTTCTGTTCTGTTCTCGGTGTATTTATTGAAAAACCCCAGTTCTTCTGCCAGTCTGGAGAAGATCCAAAAATCGTTTTGTGCCATACCCGGGGGGGTAATCGCTTTGGCTGAGTAGAAAATATAATTATTCTGAGTGCTGATAATATCTTCCCGCTCAATGAAAGTTGTCACAGGTAGAATTATATCACTATAAGCAGCTGTCTCGGTCATAAAATAGTCATGAGTGACAGAAAATGCCGCTTTTTCAAAAGCCTGTACAGTCTTGGTCGTGTCACTGCCCTGACCAATATAATTCCCCCCTACATTATAAATAAAACTTATATCAGAGGGAAATCCGCCACTCTTTCCTTCCAGAACGGCATCGGCCCATAAATATACAGGTACTCTTTTTACTGATTTATTCTCCGGTACAGGTAATTTACCCAGTTGTGGCGTTGGGAGTTTATTCCATTTACTGGCTCCCGAAGATCCCCCCACTTTCCCCGTATTACCCGTAGCCAGCTGTAATACCGCTCCCAATCTGTCGGTATTTTCACCTCCTATAGCTCTTTGTAAAGATAAGCCGGGTAAAAGTGCTGCCCTTGAAGACGCGGCGTATTTTCGAGTGAATTTTTTTATTTTTTCTACTGATATACCACATATCTTTTCAGCCCATTCGGGAGATTTTTCAATGCCGTCAGTTTCTCCCAGAATGTATTTTTCCAACAGATCAAAACCGGAGCTATATCTCTGCAGAAAATCCCTTCTTATTAGTCTCTCCTCGATCAATATCCATAGAATGGCCAGCATGAAAGCAGAGTCTGTTCCTGGTTTTACAGGCAGCCATTCTGCCTTTAGATTGCTGACAGTTCTGGTTTTTCTGGGATCAATAACGGTTATGGGAATCCCTTTCTCTGCTGCTTCTGTCAGGATCGATTCGATTTCGCAGTCAAAACGGGTGTCCCAGGGATTGAAACCCCAGAGGATAATATATTCAGAATTGAGCAGGGTCCTGCCGTCAATTCCTACATATTTTGTGCCGAAAACAGGCTGTTTAACAAACGAAGATGCTTCGCTGGAATAGTTTCCTGTTGTGTCTGTATAATCACCGTAAAGAGATAAAAATCTTCTGGTTACAAGGTCTGTATTGTGTAGTGCCCCACGACAGGATCCGGAACCTCCCAGGCGCATGAGAGAAGAACAATTATTATCTTCCCTCAGGTTCTGCAATTTTGATGAGATAAGCTTCAGCGCCTCTTCCCAGCTCGCCCTACGGAATTTCCCGGTGCCTCTCATTCCAGTTCTGATCATGGGATGCAGGAGCCGGTCTTTGTGGTAAACAGTCTCTGCTGTTCTATACCCTTTCAGACATCCTTTCATGTAGGGCAATTTGTCTGCTGAATCAGTAACTTTTTCCAGCTTCCCCTCTTTCACATAAGCTGTCAGAGCACAACCGGCTCCGCAGTCTTTGTTGCAGGATACGGGAACACAATAATCTTTCATAATAAAATAATACATGAAAATGAAAAAGATAACAGATCTATTTCTCTTCATTTGTTGCCGGGTGATTAAAAATCACTATAATTTATTATGTGATGGATAGAAACCAAAGAGGTACAGCCATATTACTTATATTTATAATCTCCATTTGTCTGATCATATTCATTAACATGTACCATCAGTATACAAAGCGATGGCAGGAACAGGAGATGGAGAGGCATGCAATCGTTATAGAGGAAGATTTCTGGGCTCTTGATGTTCAGGGGCCTGTGAAATACCTGACTCTGGTTTCAGAACGGGAAAATTATGCCGATATTGCAATATACGGGCTCAATGATGAGGAATTCCTTTCCATAAGCGGACCACCGCCGGCAGGTTTAAATTTATGCCTTGATTATCTTGGAATGATCCCCCAAACAGGAATGGAAATTAATATTATTCATAACGGCGAAACAATAGGCTATATAAGAGCAACCTACAGGAATATCAATATCTATGTCTATTTCCTGGCATTTATTCTCTGTACTCTTCTCTATTTTGTTATCATTCTGTTTCTTAAAACCAACCGGGCTAAACATGAGCTTGAAGACCGGGTAAAGATAAGAACTCTTGAACTGGAGGATGAGATAGAAGAGAGAATCAAGGTGGAGTCTGAATTAAAAGAAGTGAAAAATTATATTGCAAATATTATTGATTCCATGCCTTCTATTCTTGTGGGAGTAGATTCTTTGTGTCGAGTGACTCAGTGGAACAAGACAGCTGAACAGATAACAGGAATCTCCTCATCTGAAGCAAGGGGGAAATCCATCGATAAAGTCCTGCCGCAAATGAAAAATAAAATAGAGTCCATTCAGGACAGTATTAATAGCAAAGAAATTAAACAGGAACTGAAGATCAGCAGCAGTGTCAGCGGAATAAATCACTATTTTGATATCACGGTCTATCCCCTGATAGAAGATGGTGTTCAGGGAGCAGTAATTCGGGTTGATGACATAACCGATAAAGTCAGGCTCGAAGAGGTGATGATACAAAGTGAAAAAATGCTGTCAGTCGGAGGATTGGCTGCGGGAATGGCCCATGAAATCAATAATCCTCTTGGGGGGATGATGCAGACAGCTCATGTTATGCAGAACCGGCTTGGTAAGAATCTCACTCTGCCGGCCAATATTCAAGCGGCCGAAGAAGCGGGAACAACGATGGAGTC
>JAEINM010000034.1 GCA_016342385.1 Spirochaetaceae bacterium
TGCAGATCTTAACTGAGCGATGAGAATAGGAATCGTCTTATTATTTTTAGAGTTGAGAATTAAAGCGGGAATAAAGTAATTATTCCATGAACCGACAAAGGCAAAAATTGCCTGTACAGCAAAAGCCGGTTTAAGAATGGGAAGTACAATAGTATTAAAAGTCCTTATTTCATTTGATCCATCTATTCTGGCGGCTTCAACGATTTCAAAAGGTAAGGTAGATTTCATATATTGTAACATAAAAAAGAAAACAATAGGTGATGCCATAGCTGGTACTATCAGGGGAAAAAACGTATCCATCATATTCAGGCGCATTATCAATCGTATAAAACCAAGGGCCGAGACCTGAGGGGGTACCATCATCACAAGCATAATAAACCTGAAAGCGAATTCTCTTCCCTTAAAGCGGTATAGATGTATCCCATAAGCTGTCATCCCGGAAAAGTACGTCGTCAGAAATGCTGTAGAAGAGGAGATAAAAACACTATTGGAGAGTGCCCTTAAAATGGGGATATTTTTATCCGTAAAGAGATTTTTCCAGTTCAGTAAAAATCCCGTCCCCGGTAACAGGGAGAAACCTTTCATAATTTCACTATGAACTCGTGAAGAATTAATAATTAAAATGAAAAAAGGGAAAAGTGATATTAAAGTTAAAAAAACTAAGACAAAGTAACACATTGTTTTTAAAAGAAAAATTTTCTGATTCTTCAAAACCATCTTATTTCCCTCCCTTTCTATTTCGGTTCTCACCATAATAATTTTTCATTGTCATGTTGTAGACAAAAACACTTAATATGGCTGTCAGAATAAATATCAAAGTAGATACAGCCCCTCCCAGTCCGAAATTGCGGCTGAATAAATGTTTGTTCAAATACATTATGAGAGTTAATGTCGTCCTATCGGGTAACCCATCGCCCTTAGTCAGTATTTGCGGGACATCAAACATTTGAAGACCACCAATCAAACTGGTTATCATGACATATACGAGAATGGGAAGTAAAAGAGGAAATATAATTTTTGTAAAAATCTGGATCGAACTGGCTCCATCAATACGGGAGGCTTCAATAAGACTTTCATCAATACCCATAATACCCGCCATTAGCAGGATTGTTGTATTTCCATACCACATCAGAAAATTCATAAAAGCAATTAAGCCGCGGGATGTTGTTTTCATTGTTAGGAATCGGACGGGATCATCAGTGAAACCGGCGCTTACTAAAATACTGTTAATTGGCCCGGCATCGGAAAACATAGTAAAAAACAGCATGGAAAAGGCAGCAGCCATAATCAGATTAGGCATATAGATAACTGTCTTGAAAAAAGCCAGTCCTTTCAACTTAAGATTGCTGCTGCTAAACCACAAGGCCAATAATAATGAAATCACTATCTGGGGGACAAAACCTAATATCCACATAATTATCGTGTTCATGGCATAGCGAGGAACATCAGACTCCGTGAGAATTTGAACATAGTTATCCAGGCCTACAAATTCAGGTCCGACTTGAGTTAAACCAACCCGATAATTTTCAAAAAAACTGTTATAAAATGTTGATAACAGGGGAATGAGAGAAAAAGTAATATAAATAATAAAAAAGGGAGCAATAAAATAATAACCCCACTTTGAGTAACTAATACTCTTTTTTCTCTTAAGAACCAATCTATGCATACTATCCTCATATCGATTTATCAAATCAATTAAAAATTAAAATTGAGAAAAAGCAGGGAAAAGAAGTTTCCCCTGCAGAAAAAGACACGTCTTTATCTAGTGAGGTTAGGATACAGTTCTAATACGGATGTATAAAAATTGTCCCATGCCTTGTCTTTTGAAATTGTTCCGTTGAAGTAATCGCTGAAAGAGTTCATAAGCTTTTCAGTCATTCCCTGGTCATAAGGACTCATGTTGCTTCGATCGATACTTTTTGCCGATTCAAGAAATTCTGAAATATGATTCTGACCGCCAAGGAAAGCATTGCTGTAATCACTCTTTCCAATTTCAGCCATTGCTTTTTCATTGTTTGTAAAGTCGCCCATCTCTGTGGCTATGGATTTAAGGGTAGCTTCATCACCGGTAAGGGTAATCATAATGTCTTTTATCAATGTAAGGTTATCACTACCGGCTGCACCGACAATCCAGGTACCGCCCCAGCTGAATCCCTGAGGACCTTTGACAAGACCCCAGTCTCCATAACTGCCGTTTCCAATGGCATTTTCTCCATCAGCATCTGCCTTGGTTGCAGGACCCAGGCAGAAATCGACAAACCAGCCCGGTCCGTAATATCCGAAAACTCTCCCGTCAGAAGCAGCGCCGCTCCAGCTTTCTGCAGACCAGAGGTTCGCTTTATTATTGTAACCCATTTCCGTATAGGTCTTAGTCATATCAATCCATTGCTCTATGGCAGGATCAATATTGATTTTATTTCCTTCTACCCATTTACTAGTCATGTTATCGGAAAATACACGAAAAGCATCATCATAACCACTTAGCATAAAGTAGTCTTTTGCCTTAGCCTGGGCTGCTACCTTGTCAAAATTCTCCCAGCTATCAAGGGCTTTCTGAACTTCTACAGGATCGTCTGTACCAAGAACATCTTTTGCGATAGAACGACGATAAATAAATCCACCAGGACATGCCTGCCAGGAAACACCTTTTAGCAGGCCATCAGCATCTGTCATAATATCTTTTGTATAGCCATACTGATTCGCAATGTCCGATTCGCTTAATCCAATATCACCGATCACATCTAAGGCATAGGGAGTATCAACATATTTAAGGGCATAATCAGCTTCTACCAGAAATATATCGACTTTGTCATCAGCAGCGGCATTCTCCTGCTGCAGCAGAAACTCGTCCAGTTTATTCTGGTATGCATTGTCTGCATTAGGAGTGATAACCCAATTTACGGTTACATCTGCAGGAACTTTATCTGCATAATATGCATTAAACCGATCCTGAAATTCTGTATTCCAGCAATGGATGTTTAAAACCTTCCCCTCTTCAACTGCCATCTCATCCTGAGAACCATTAGCAGAGAGTGATCCGATAGCAAGAGCTGCCAGAACACATAACAATAACGCTTTCTTCATTTAAAAAGTCTCCTTTTAGTAATATACGGCTATAACACGAGCCATTATTGATTGAGATAACCAAAAATGACTGATCTCAATTTTGGTTGGTTTTAAAACCAACCAAACATATTATAGACTGGATTTCCTAAAGGTCAAGCTAAAAAATGCCATTGTTGTGAAAATAAAAGTGACGGGAAATCATTTATTATACGAGTGCTACCCTTTCTGAAAGGATATAGTTTAAGGAATGATCATCAGAAAATTGTATTGGGACTTATTCTATTTTATAATACAATTAATATGATATTAAAAAAGATAAATGAAATATACAAAGATGAGAGCCTCATTATAAAATCCAAGGCAAAATATCTATCCATTCTCATAATAGTCCTTTTTATCTTAACGGTTACCATATCAATACAAAAAATCCTGACCGGGACGAAATGGGACTATTACGGATATGCGGTGGCTGCTATTTTTTCGCTTCTGATTTTTTTGGTACTGATAAAAGGTTTTTACAAACAGGCTGTGACACTGGCGTCTATTTTATTCTCCTTTTCCATAACTCTGGGTATTTCAACAGGGGAATTAAAAGAATATGAAGTGATGTATATCCCCCTGGTCATCTTATTCACTCTTCTATACTCATCAAAAAAAATGGCTGATGCCGTTATAGTATATTTCATATTATTTTTAGTGGCTATTTATTACATAAAAACACAGACCCAGCTTATTAATACAGAGTTTTTATTTGTTTTTATCGGTGTTTTATCAATATTTTTTATTCTGACCCGACTTCATCTGGGAATTATTGAAAATTATATTAATACAGAAAATGAAAAAAAAGAATCTCTGAAACAGGAAGTATTAAATAGAATTGAGGACCTTAAAAAAGCCAAAGAGTATTCCGATATTCTCTTCAACAATAGTCCTATAGCTATTTACTCACTGAATAAAGACCGAAAAATTGTCAACTTCAACAAGAAAGCCCAGGAGATCACCGGTTATAGCGAAGAGGACGTTATAGGAAAGGAATTAAATATCATTATTGAAAGCCTGAACGATAAAGGATCTATCGGGCATGAATACCGAATAAAGACCATAAATAATAATGAAAAAATCATAGAAAAATATAATGCTCCTTTAAAAAATAAAAAGGGTGAACTTATAGGAGAAATTGATAGTTTTATAGATATTACAAGCTGGAAAGAACTGGAAGATTTCAGGAATGATATACAGCGTATTATTCGACACGACCTGAAAACACCTCTCAATTCCATAATCGGATTCCCGAAAATGATGCTGACAGATGAGTCTCTTTCCGATGAATATAAAGAATATTTAATGATTATTCTCACATCGGGACAAAATATGCTCAACATGATTAATGCGACACTGAGTTTATTCAAACTTGAAGCGGGGACCTATCAGCTTGAGGCAACATCAGTCAATATTATTTCGGTTGTGAAACAGATCAGCAGCGAGCTGCGGGAAATCCGACAGAGAAAAGGCTCTGTGATAAACATACTTTTAAATGGAGACACTGTAAAAGATGGTCAGCAGATCTTTATAAATACAGAAAAAAGTCTTATTTACATGATTCTCACCAACCTGATTAAAAACGCTCTAGAAGCATCTCCCAAGGAATCTCCTGTAACAGTCTCAATTGAAGAGAATAATCCCCTGACTCTTACAGTACACAACAGGGGAACTATTCCAGAGGAAATCAGAAATAATTTCTTTGACAAATATGTCACCTTCGGGAAAAGAAATGGCAATGGCCTGGGTACGTACAGCGCTAAGCTTATGGCAGAAGCTATAAATGCCGACCTGTATTTTGAAACTGATGAACACGAAGGTACGACTCTATTTCTAACATTATAATTTACAATGGACAGTCTGCAATTTTGTGGATTAGAATGTTAGGATGAAAACATTATTCGCCGTATTATCCACAGTAGGTGCCGACCGTAAAGGTATGGCAGATGACATAGCTAACATTGCTATAGAATTCGACTGTAACATAGAAGACAGTAAAATGGCTGTTTTAGGGGGGGAGTTTGCAGTCATTATGCTCATTTCCGGCACAGAGGATTCCATAAGAGATCTTTTATCAAAAGGTGATGACCTGGGGAAAAGATTTAATATGAAAATCAATATCAAAGAGACTTCCCCTCCTCATGCGGTTCCCCAGGGAATTCCCTACACACTGGAATCCATTTCTATGGACACTCCCGGAATCGTACACGCCATTACGAAATATCTGAGAGAGATGTCTATCAATATTGAAGATCTGGAAACTGATAAAAGTGCCGCTCCACTATCGGGAACTCCGATGTTCCATATGCGAGCCAGGATTGTCATTCCAACTTCAGTAAATCTGTCAGATTTTAAAGAGCGGTTACTGGACATAGAACATGAAAAAAACCTGGATATTCATCTGAAAGCTCTTTCACAATAATGTATAGACCCTATAGGGCGTCTATACATTTTATAAGATTGAAAAGATTCAGTAGAATTATAGCAGAGACTATGATTTTAAACAGAAGCTGAATAGTTTCTCCTTCCAGTTTTCTGTTTAAACCAGTACCGATCACACCGCCCAGAATACCTCCGGGGATCATAAAGACCAGTGCTGATAAATTGTATTCCGAGAATCCCGTATCACTCAATATAGCTATCAATTTAGCCGATTGACTAAAGAAAATGATCAAGAGCGAGTGAACTGAAGCTGATTTAGTATCCATGGAAAACAAGAGAGAGAGAAGTACGACATTGAAGGGCCCTCCACCGACTCCGAGAAAAGCAGCTGTTAAACCTAATAGAAAACCCGCGGTCAGAATTATCACCCTATTATGAATATCGTGATTCTGTATATTTTTCCTTGCCAGATACACCAGGACCAGGATAAGAAGCACGGCGAGAATGAGAGATTGAAAAGCTGTTACAAAGAGAGTTTGTTTTATACCGGTAACCATAGAGGAAAATAGGGATTTCCCCGCCAGCCCTCCGAAGATCGATCCCAGCGCAATAAAAACGGTTCTTTTTCTATCAAAGCGTATCCCCGCTCTATACAGTAGCCATGGATAAAACCGTGAAAGAGGACAGAAGGCTAATAGTGACGACATCGTGGTGTCCGAGGACATCGAGCACGGGCTTTATAATGACACCACCGCCAAGACCTGAAACAGCGCCTATTGTTGTGGACAGCAAGGCAACAAGGAGATATATCAGTTCCAAAATAATTCCTTAAGGATTAGAATAACTGGAAAGAGTCTACCGCTTAGACAATCTGCTGTAAATAGGATTCGCTCTCTGTTTCCTGTTTCTGCGCTTCAATCGATGCAGAAAGAGTATTTAATGCCGCCATATATCCGGATTTAAATTCACCGGAAATTCTAGAGGCATTTTGTATGGTACGTTTCTGATAGCTGATCATTTTTTCAACTTCTTCTATTCTCATTTTTAATCCTGAAAAGAAATAATACTATAATTTTTTACTTAATATATAGCTAAAGTCCTATAAACAGATTACAACTCCTTTTCCAATCTGACAATGAAAATCTCGAGAAATATTTAATCCCAGTAGAGAAGGACTTTACCCGATTGTCCGCTGGACATAATTTCAAATCCCTTCTCATATTCATCAATAGGCAGCCTGTGAGTGATAATCCTGCTGATATCGAGACCGGTGCGTATCATGGCAGCCATTTTATACCAGGTTTCATACATTTCTCTTCCATAGATACCTTTCAGATGAAGACCTTTGAAAATAATCTCATTCCAGTCTACAGGGCATTCGCCGGAGGGGATCCCCAGCAAAGAGACACGTCCTCCATTGTTCATCATTCTAAAAAGCTGTTTCTGTGCATCGGGACTTCCCGACATCTCCAGCCCTACATCAAAACCCTCAAGCATATGCAGTTCACTCATAATATCTTCCAGCTTGTCTTTTGCAATATTAACAGCTCTGGTAACTCCCATCTGACGGGCCATATTCAGCCTGTATTCATTGATATCAGTAATAATGACATAACGAGCCCCTGCATGTCTGGCAACCGCTGCCGCCATAATCCCTATAGGTCCGGCTCCAGTGATCAATACATCCTCTCCGACCATATCAAAGGACAATGCCGTGTGTACGGCATTTCCGAAAGGATCGAAAATAGAGGCTATTTCATCAGAAATGAAATCGTCGAGCTTAAAGGCATTGGAAGCGGGTATAACAAGGTATTCCGCAAAGCAGCCCTGCCTGTTGACTCCGACTCCTTCAGTATTCCTGCAGAGATGCTGTTTCCCGGCACGACAGTTTCTGCAGTGACCGCAGGTAAGATGTCCCTCCCCTGAAACCCTGTCGCCAATCTGAAATCCGTTTACTTCATCTCCCAGAGCCTGGACAATTCCAACGAATTCATGACCCGTAATCATAGGAACGGGAATTGTTTTCTGTGACCACTTGTCCCAATTATAAATGTGTATATCTGTACCGCAGATAGCAGTAATTTTAATTTTTATAAGCAGATCATTGGGTCCGTATTCAGGTATCGGAACATCAATCATCCAGATCCCTTTTTCTTTTTTCGTTTTTGCCAGTGCTTTCATAGACAATTCTCCCCATTTTATGAAATTACTCTAGATATTACATTTATATAGTTATGATTCTCAGCTTTACGGCCTGTTTTATTAACTCCGTCTGATGTTCGAGTTTCATTTTCCTCATAATATTGTCCCTATGAACCGAGACGGTCTTAGGGCTGACATTGAGCTTGTATGCGATCTCTTTATAACCGACACCTTCCGCAAGCAGTCGAAAAATCTGCTGTTCTCTCGCCGTTAAGGTTTCATAAAGAGAGAACTCATTACTTTCATAATCATTGAGGATGCTTTCTACTTCTTCAGATACCCAGAATCCCCGCTTTTTGGGATGACAGATCGCCTCAATCAGCAGATCGAGAGAATCATCTTTCAGAAAATAGCCCCTAAAACCTTCATTCAAGGCTCTTTGGATAAAAAAGGGGGTTTTGTGCATGGAAAGAAAGAAAATCTGAGGAATCTGTATGCTGTCCTTCAGCTCATTGGCCAGATCAAATCCGTTTTCATCACCCAGACTGATATCGACTATAGCTGCTGAAAACCGGATTTTACAGGCCATCTCTATGGCGGAATCACTATTGCAGGCATAATACATGGTATACTCTTCCGGCATTTCCGCCTTTAATCCCCCGAAAATAAGTTGATGATCATCAATTATAAGGATATTTCGCATAATTCTACTGGTATATCAATCGATATATCCGTACCTTCTCCTTCTAAAGAATTTAATGTGTACTCCCCTCTTAAAATATCAAGACGGTATTTTATACTTTCCAGACCGATACCCTTTCTATAAACAAGATAGGGATCAAATCCTTTACCATTGTCCTTATATTTAATATTAAGGGTTGGATGACTGTATACAAGTAATAAATCAATTTCTGTGGCTTCTGAATGAATTCGGGAATTAGTCAGTATTTCCTGAATAATCCTGTAAATATGAAGGGCTGCTGAGGGATTCAGTTTCAAGGCATTAAGACCTACAGTCTTTCTGTTCAGCTTAAAATCCGAAAGAACATTGAAATCGGAAAAAAGTGTTTCCAGATAATCCTTAAAAGAGACATCGGGATTATCTGGCGCTTTGAGCATTCGAGAGAGATACCTGACTCTTTTTATAACATCGGAAGCATAGTTCTCCATAAGTTCCGTGTGTTCATCTATAGTGTTTTTACTTTTAAAATACCGTTTTATTATGGCGAGCTTCTGGGCAATATCATCATGAAGTTCAAAAGCGATAAGACTTCTCTCTTTTTCAAGCTGATCATAGAGCTTATTATTCGTTTCATTCCGGATCTTCTCATAGCGCAATACTTTATAGTTTTCATATTGGCTGATTCCGAGAAAAAGAATCATTGATATAATAGTGACAAATATGAACAGGTATATGACTCGGAAGGTTTTCTCCCTGACAAGACTTTGCTCATGAACAATATTGAGAACTCTATGAACAAGGTTGTACAATTTATTGAGATCTT
The DNA here is from genome assembly GCA_016342385.1 of Spirochaetaceae bacterium. Classification (GTDB taxonomy): domain Bacteria; phylum Spirochaetota; class Spirochaetia; order DSM-2461; family DSM-2461; genus Spirochaeta_F. Next base: position 9,135 of record JAEINM010000034.1, read on the forward strand.
CTTTTCCTCTGATCTCAAATTTAAAACTTTCCCCATCAATTTCCTCGTATGTGGAGAAAAGCTTATTCAGAGTGTCTGAATCCAGCAGAGAATTAATATGCCTCCTCAGGACTTCCATTTTTTCACTGGTTAAATCATCGTCCATAAGATTCTGATAAATAAGATGATTTATCTCATCAAAGGATTGGTTTATTTCATCAACCCAATAGACAGTAGTAACATGGAGAAAGACAAAATTGGCGATGAGCAAAGAGACGACTAAAACACCAGTTGCGAAGATTACTGCAGGCTGTATTATTTTATCAATCAGTTGTTTACCCTTCATATAGCGTATGTTAACATTAAAAAATGGTTTTGTATTATATGATTAAACAAAAAAACAGATTATTACTGACTACAGCAGCTGTGGTGGCGGCCATACTATTCAATGGATTCTTAAGCTATTTTAATAATTATCTTTCACTTCCCCTTTTCATGGACTCAATACTAACCATACTCATCGCCGCTCTATTTGGTCTCTGGCCTGCTACTGCAGTAGCTTTACTGACAAATTCCTTCATCGAATTATTAAACGGCTTCCCGGGATATTATTTTCCTTTTACTATTACCAATCTTCTCACAGCCCTTTTAACTTCACTTTTTGTTTATAAAAAATACTTTGAAACTCCTAATCACGTCTTCTGGTTAATTCTGGTTTTGTCTTTTATCAATTCACTAACAGGAGCTATACTGGTAACATATATGTTCAACGGCGTTACCAACCACTCAATTGATAATATCGTCCGTGGAATAATCATGACAGGCCAGTCTGTTTTCTCATCGACACTCACTGTCCGGCTGGTGACAAACATAGTTGATAAAGGTCTGTCGGTAATGATCACCTATATTATTTACAAAAATATACAGAAAAAAGCCGGAAAACAACACTGAGAGGACATTATGAAAATATTTATAGTTGATTCATTTACACAAGAGAGGTTTAAAGGAAATCCGGCTGCCGTTGCCATCTGTAACAGAGTGATAACAGAGACTGAGTGTCGGAATATCGCTATGGAAATGAATTTGTCGGAGACGGCTTTTCTCTATAAAAAAAAAGAATCTGAATATGATCTGAGATGGTTTACTCCCGAAGAAGAGGTCGATCTCTGTGGTCATGCGACTTTAGCTTCGGCTCACATATTATGGGAAAAAAGCTATGAAAATAAAGAATCCACTCTATTTTTTCATACTAAGAGCGGGTTACTGACAGCATCATGGGACAATGGATGGATTACACTGAACTTTCCATCCAAACCGCTAGAACCATCGAAAGGAGATTCCTTTCTCTTTAAAGCTATACCGGGAACAATAAAGACAATACATGAAGATAAAGATTCCTATATCATAGTCATGAAAAATGAAAGTGATGTGAAAAAGATGTCGCCCGATTTCGAACTATTGTATAAAACCAGACGTAAAGAAGTGATCGTAACAGCACAATCAGAAAAAGATAACTGCGATTTCGTTTCGCGGTTCTTTGCCCCTGCCATAGGGATCAAAGAAGATCCGGTCACAGGTTCAGCACACTGCTACCTGGCTCCTTACTGGGCAAAGATTCTGAATAAAAATGAATTGACCGGTTACCAGGCTTCAAAGAGAGGTGGATTTGTGCGGTGTACGGTTGTAGGTGATCGTGTTCTTTTAAAGGGTAAGGCCTGTACGGTATTGGTCGGGGAAATACATCGTGCGTAGAGACAAGGCATGCCTTGTCTCTACGCACGATGTATTTAATAATTAATCCCTTATATCACCGGCCAATCCGATTTCATCCGCGGCGGTTCGCATCCCCATTATGGTCAGTTCAATGACATCGGATATTTCCAGTCCAAGAATTTCAGCCCCTTTTTCAATTATAGAACGGTCCACACCTGCGGCAAATCGCTTGTCTTTCCATTTCTTTTTTACAGATTTTACTTTTGTATCGAGGACACTTTTTGAAGGCCTGACCAATGCCGTCGTCGCAACCAGTCCGGTTAACTCATCGATAGTGTAGAGGTATTTTTCTAATTGAGATTCCGGTTGAATATCGGTGCAGATTCCCCAGCCATGGCTGGCGACAGCACGGATATACTCTTGGGGCCAGTTGTTTTCAGTCAGGATTTCCGTGCATTTCACACAGTGCTCCTCGGGGAACATTTCATAGTGAACAAGACCAATAATTCCCCATTGATCAACATCCTCCCCCAGTTTCTCAGCGATATAGCGCATAACGGCTTCAACTGATAAGGCGTGTTTGACCAGACCATCTGTTTTATTATATTGCTTGAAAAGTTGTAAGGCTTCTTCCCTGGTGGGGATTTTTACTGACATATACTGTACTCCTGTAATACGAGAATAATAATATTATTAAGGATATTGCGATAAAGATCTACTTTTTAAAGATTTTTCCTCTCTCTATAAATATTAGCATTTCATTTTCGCATAATAAAGCGTCAAAACCTTTTTATTCCGCATAATTAAAACCAACAAATACGACTCTCGTTTAACAGGAAGGTTAAAACAACAAAACCTCAAGCGATACTCCAATAGTAGTAAATAATGATTTACAAAGCTCTTTGTATATTTCATACTTATAAATTATTAAAGGAGTTAATGATGAAAAAAAGTTTACTGATTCTTCTCACTTTGAGCATGATTCTCGTTATGGGATGTTCAAAAGAAGAAACTTCTACACAAGGTTCTGCTAGTGATAGCAAATCTGGTGGTGTTCTCGTATTTGCCCACTCTGGAGATGCAGTAGGTCTTGACCCTGCAAGAGAGACTGATGGCGAATCATTTATGATTTCAGACAATATTTACAACTGTCTTGTTGAATTCAAACCGGGTTCAACTGAAGTTATGCCGGGACTGGCTACAAGCTGGGATGTTTCAGCTGATGGTCTTGAGTACACTTTCAACTTGAGGAAAGGTGTAAAATTCCACGATGGAACAGATTTCAATGCCGATGCTGTAGTTTTTTCACATATGAGACAGCTAGATGAAAATCATCCCTATTATGAATATGGTCCCTGGAAATACTGGGGTGGTATGGATATGAATAATATTGTAAAAGATATTGTCGCTGTTGATGCCAATACTGTTAAATATATTTTAAATAAACCTGAAGCCCCCTTCATTGCTAATCTGGCGATGAACTTTGCTGTCATTGTTTCTCCAGCAGCTTATGAAAAATATAAAGAAGATTATACAAATAACCCTGTAGGTACCGGTCCATTTAAATTTGTGTCATGGACTAAAGATGACAATATTGTTGTTGAAAGATTTGATGGGTACTGGGGTGAAAAAGCTTACCTAGACAGAGTCATCTTTAAAGTAATCCCCGATGCAACAGCAAGAGGACTTGCTCTTAAAAAAGGTGAGGTTGATTTAATTGACTATCCTTCACCCGAAGATATTCCGGGACTTAGAGCGACTGAGGGAATCAAAGTCATTGAGCAGGCCGGTATGAATATCGGGTACCTTGCAATGAATATGGAAAAGCCCCCATTTGATAATAAACTTGTTCGAAAAGCAATGAACTACGCCATCAACAAGCAGGATATAATCGATGGTGTCTATGGTGGACTGGGACAGGTTGCTAAAAACCCCATTCCTCCAGGTCTGTGGTCATATAATGATGAAGTAGAGGACTATCCCTATGATCCTGCAAAGGCTAAAGAACTTCTTGCAGAAGCCGGATATGCCGATGGATTTTCAACAACACTATGGGCAATGCCTGTATCAAGACCATACAATCCCAATGGGAAGAAAGTTGCAGAAATTATGCAGCAGCAATTAGCTGAAGTTGGAATCGATGCCGCTATCACTTCTTATGACTGGGGAACTTATCTTGACAAAACAGATATGGGTGAGCACGACACTGCACTCCTCGGTTGGACAGGAGACAATGGTGACCCGGATAACTTTTTATGGGTACTTCTCTCAACTCCTGCAGCAGAAAAACCTGCTCAGAATATCGCATTTTTTAGAAATAAAGGATTTAATGATCTGATTAAGGAAGCAAAAGAAACATCTGATCAGGCGAAGAGAATTGAGCTGTATAAGCAGGCTCAGGTCATCTTTAAAGATGAAGCACCTTGGGTAACTTTGGCGCACTCTGTAGTTGTAGCACCAATGAAAGATGAAGTGATGGATTATGTTCTATATCCGACTTCAAAAAGAGTCTTCCATTCTGTATGGTTAAAAAAATAGATCTTTATTATTAAGATTCTTACTAGAAACTCAAGCAGAGGTGTATAATATGTACATCTCTGCTTTTTATTCGAGCGAATAAAAATATTGGAAAAAAACAATGCTAAAATACATATTAAAAAGACTGTCTCTTCTGATTCCTACGCTATTTGGTGTCATAACACTTGTCTTTTTCATGATTGCTCTTGCACCGGGAGATCCAGCTAGAGTTATGCTGGGAGAGCGAGCAACAGCAGAACAAGTAGAATTGATAAGAAGGGAATTAGGTCTAGACAAACCTCTGATTGTACAATATGGACTCTATATGAAGAGAATAATAAAACTCGATCTGGGGAAATCAATCAAATCAGGACAGAAAGTTTCTGAAGAAATTAGAGATCACTTCCCTGCAACCATAGAACTGGCTATCTGGGCTATGATTTTCTCCACTATAGTCGGCATTTTTATAGGGGTGCTCTCTGCTACTAAAAAAAATAGCTGGATAGATTTCGGATCAATGACCGGTGCACTTATGGGAGTTTCCATGCCTGTATTCTGGCTGGCCCTGGTATTAATCATGGTGTTTTCGGTGAATCTGGATATGTTCCCTACAGGGGGAAGGATGAATATTCGTTTTTATTTTACTCCTATTACAGGATTCTATGTTTTTGACGGACTGTTAATCCTTATAAAAACCGGCGACCCCAAAATATTATTTTCCGCCCTTCATCATATGGTTTTACCAGCCATAGCTTTGGGAACTATACCTCTGGCCATTATTGCCAGAATCACTAGAAGTTCCATGCTGGAAGTACTCAATCAGGATTATATAAAAACGGCACGGAGTGCCGGTATTAAAGAGAGAATAGTTATCTACAGATATGCTCTAAAAAATGCCCTTCTACCCATTATAACGATAATAGGATTACAATTTGGGCTTCTTATGGCCGGAGCCATATTAACTGAAACAGTATTTGCCTGGCCGGGGCTGGGGAAATGGGTCTATCATGCCATTGAAGCAAGAGATTATCCGGCAGTACAAGGTGGTATTATTGTTATTTCTATAACTTTTGTCCTTATAAATCTGGTAGTGGATATTCTCTATTCGGTAGTTAATCCCAAAATAAGACTTAGTTAGGCAGGAAAAATAATGGATATAACAATAACAACAAATAAATTAGAAAAGAACAGTCTGATGAAGGAAGCTTTATTCCAGCTAAAAGGAAATAAGCCTGCCATCATTGGTTTTTTAATAATCGTCAGTTTTTTAATCATGGCTTTTTTTGCCCCGTTCCTGACTCCTTTTGAACCGGAGACTCAGGATATTTCCCTTAGGAAAATGGGCCCTTTTATCAGCAATCATATACTGGGTACAGACGATTTCGGTCGTGACCTCTTAACGAGGATAATATATGGATCGAGGATTTCACTAACAATCGGGACAATATCTGTGGGGATTTCGCTCACTTTCGGGATTCTTATTGGCCTTGTAAGCGGGTATTATGGTGGATGGTTTGACAACATTGTACAAAGGTTTGTCGATATTATGCTGGCCTTCCCCTATATTCTACTGACCATTGTCATTGTAGCTCTACTGGGTCCTTCACTGACCAATGCCATGATTGCTATTGGAATCTCTCAGATTCCCAGCTATATAAGGGTAGTCAGAGCATCAGTTCTGGCTGAAAAAGAAAGCGATTATGTCACAGCTGAGCGATCTCTTGGAGCCTCCAATACAGAATTGATGTTTAAATCAATTTTACCGAACTGTATTGCGCCGATTTTTGTTCAGGCAACACTGGGTGTAGGTAATGCTATCTTAAGTTCGGCCGCACTTTCATTCCTTGGACTGGGAGCACAACCACCTACACCGGAATGGGGACTAATGATTGCCAGTTCGAGAGAATTTGTCACGTCAGCCTGGTGGATTGTTACTTTTCCAGGGGTAGCCGTATTCTTAACGGTACTGGGATTTAACCTTCTGGCAGATGGATTGAGAGACGTTTTAGACCCGAGGATGAGAAGCTGATATGAACGAAATACAAGAAAAAGAAATACTTCTTTCCATGGAAGATATAAATGTCAGTTTTTACACACATCGCGGTGTAGTAAAGGCTGTTAGGCACTTGAACCTTAAAATTACCAAGGGAGATACTCTGGCTCTGGTCGGAGAATCAGGCTGTGGTAAATCAGTCACGGCTCATACTATAAATCAATTGATTCCCATGCCTCCGGGAGTCATAGAAAGCGGCAGAGTAATTTTCGAAGGGGAAGACCTTCTTCAAAAAAGTGATCGTGAAATTGCCGCCCTGAGAGGAGATCGGATTTCCATGATCTTTCAGGAACCCATGACATCGCTGAATCCGGTTTTTAAAGTCGGAGATCAAATAGCCGATGTGTTTATGGCCCATCACAAAATCAGGAAGAAAGAAGCTCTCGAAAGAACCATAGAACTTCTGAAACTGGTTAAGATTCCTGCACCGGAACAAAGAATCAAAGATTACCCCCACCAGCTGTCGGGTGGGATGAGACAACGAGCCATGATTGCTATGGCACTGGCTTCTCCCAATCCGGGATTACTTATAGCTGACGAACCGACAACAGCTCTGGATGTGACCATTCAGGCACAAATCCTCAGATTGATATCTGAACTGAAAAAAGATGTTAATATGTCTGTTCTGCTCATAACTCACGATATGGGTGTTGTGGCTGAAACTGCTGATAGAGTAATTGTGATGTATGCCGGAAGAAAAGTGGAAGAAGCTGACGTATTCTCATTGTTTGAAAATCCGAAACATCCCTACACTCTAGGTTTATTAAATTCTCTCCCTTCTAATGATAAATACAAAGAATCCAACAGACTTGAAGCCATCAAAGGAACAATTCCCGACTTATTATCTATTGGAGAGGAATGTCCCTTTGAAAACCGCTGTTCCTTCAGCACTGAAATATGCAAACAGACATTTCCCGACGAAATGAAAGTCGGAGACGACCATACAGTTTGGTGTCATCATGTAAAAAATCAGGAGCAGCCATAAATGGATAAAACAATACTGGAAATAAAAAACTTAAAAACATTCTTTACAATAAAAAGTCATAAGATCGGAGGAGAACCTGCATGCTGCAAAGCAGTAAATGGTTTGACATTTGATGTTAATCAAGGAGAGATTCTGGGAATTGTAGGAGAATCGGGATGTGGAAAATCGACTCTGGGTAAAACCATTATGAGATTAAATCACAAAACAGATGGTGAAGTTCTTTATCACGGTTCAGATATTTTTGCATTTGGGAAAAAAGAACAAAAAGATTTTCGAAAACAAATGCAGATGGTTTTTCAGGACCCTTTCTCCTCATTAAATCCCCGGAAAAAAGTCGGCGATCTTCTCGCCCAGCCTCTAAAAATACACGGGATGAAAGATAAAAGTGAGATCGATGCCAAAATTGATCTGATAATGAAAGAAGTTGGAATTAATCCCATCTACAAAGGCAGATTTCCCCATCAGTTTTCCGGTGGACAGAGACAGAGAATAGGGATTGCCCGGGCATTGATGTTGAATCCCGAATTT
>JAEINM010000035.1 GCA_016342385.1 Spirochaetaceae bacterium
CTCTGAATCCTAAACTGTATCGCATAATTGAATATCTCCTTAAAAAGTTGATGCTTCAACTATGTTGACATATAGGGCCGCTCTACCCGGAAGTGCAATAATTTTTCTAAGCAATGCTACAAAAAGAAATTAGAAATATAAAAGAATAAATTGACTAATTGTTATACCAAAGTTATACTTGAAATATGAAGACAGCAATATCAATTCCAGATCAATTATTTAATGATGCTGAAGTAACAGCGAAACAATTAGGTTTGGCTAGAAGCCAACTCTATGTGAAGGCTATAAAAGAATTCATCGAACATCATAACAAAGATAAAATAACGGAAAAATTGAATGAGATTTACTCCATACAACTAAATGATAAAGAAATATCAAATGTTGGTGTCGAACAACTAAGAAAGGCCACTGAAAATGATACGTGGTGAAATCTGGTGGGTCGATTTAGGAATTCCATTTGGAAGCGAACCAGGATATAAAAGACCTGTTGTGATAATCCAAGATGATTCTTTCAATAAAAGCAAAATACAAACAGTAATTGTCGCATCTATTACATCGAATATGAATTTAGTAAATGCTCCAGGAAATGTTCATTTGGAAAAGGAAGAATCAAAATTATTAAAAGACAGTGTGATAAATATTTCCCAAATCACAACCTTGGATAAGCAGAGATTAATTGAGAATATATCAATCTTATCTCCTTCAACGATGAATGAAATAGATTACGGATTACGAATAATTCTGAATATTTAATAAGAAATAAGAAGGCTCCGCTGGGAGATTAAGTGAGAAACGGTTAAAATTGAATTGCATTGTACCAGTGCAGAATGTAAAATGAACACCGCACTATAACAAAGGGTTTGCACCAGTCAGCCCTTCGGTCTGCAGGTGATTTGAATGGTTATACCACATACATAATTGCATTGCCATTGACAAAATGTATAAATAGTTTAAACTATTATCATGATAAACCGGCAACTAGAAGATGAATTGAATTCTCTAAAGAATGAATTCCCAATTATAGCAATCTTAGGTCCAAGACAATCGGGGAAAACAACAATCTCACAAAAAGTATTCCCGGATTATGAATATGTTACGTTAGAAGATATTGATTATAGAGAATTTGCAAAAAACGATCCTCGAGGATTTTTGGACAGATATAAAGAAAACATAATCCTGGATGAGATACAAAGAGTTCCAACCTTAATGTCTTATCTTCAATCTCATGTGGATAAACTAAAAACCAATGGAAAAATTGTAATAACTGGATCGCATAATTTTCTACTGATGGAGCAAATAAGCCAATCTTTAGCGGGAAGAATTGGGATAACGAAACTACTTCCATTTTCATATAAAGAAATATCAAAAGTTGAAAATGATATAACTGAATTAATCTTTAAAGGATCATACCCAAGAATATATGATCAAAATATTCGACCAGAAGTATTCTATAAAAACTATATCTCAACTTATATCGAAAAAGATATTCGTCAAATAAAACAAATAACCAAAATCGATGATTTCCTAAAATTCATTAGAATTCTGGCTGGAAGAACAGGACAAGAATTAAATACAAATTCAATAAGTGAAGAATGCGGAGTATCTCACAATACAATAAAAGAATGGATTTCCCTTTTAGAAGCAAGTTTTATCGTATATCGATTAAAATCTTTCCATAAAAATTACAATAAAAGAATTGTGAAAAACCCCAAAATATATTTTACCGACACTGGTTTGGTTTGCAGTTTATTGGGAATAAGAAAAAAAGAAGAAATTGATTATCATTTCCTCAAGGGCAGTATTTTTGAAACATATATTATTAATGAATTCCAAAAATACAATTTCAATTATGGGGAAAAATATGAATTATATTTCTGGCGAGATAATAATAAAAAAGAAATTGATTTAATTTTAGATCTTGGAATGTATCAAAAAGCATTTGAAATAAAATCCAGCAAAACCATAAATGAGAAATTCTTTGATACATTAAAATATTGGCAGAAATTGACAGAAATAAATCCGAAAGAGCTTTATTTGATATACGGCGGAAATGAAAATCATATAAGAAATAATATAAATGTATTGTCGTGGAATAATATATTTGATGGTATTATTAAAACCGTGGTATAACAAGCCACATGCAATAGTCTGCCACCGGGGTGAGTTCCGAATTAAAACTATGTGTAGAGTTCTCAAAGTAAATCGTAGCGGTTTCTATGCTTGGCGAAAAAACCCTATTTCAGAAAGAGAAAAAGAGGATGGTCGATTCAAATTCAGAACATATTAAACCTGCTCCGCAGGATGGAAGAAAATTCTAGGCTATAGAAAATTCTTAATGGAAAGAATCAGAACAGCAGATTTATTTTTAATTGATATATTGGTTTGAAAAAATATTATAAACGTTTTGTTCTAGGTAGAAAGGATTGATTATTCTCTGGAAATCCTAAAGGTGCTTATAGTTCCTGTGGTATGTATTCCCTTATTGAAACGGCTAAGCAGAATGGGTTGGATCCCTTTGATTATTTGCATTTAATATTTTCCAAAGCTCCATTGGTGAAGAATGAATCAGACTGGAATGAGTTACTGCCGTGGAGCCTGGAAGAGGATATCACTGCGGATCAGGGGCCTGTGTTTGTTTGAGGCTTACGTAAATTATAGTACATTATGAAGGTCCTTTGATAAGAATTTAAATACATTTTGGGGAAATATCCTCAACCCGCCAGAGAAGTGATAGATAATAAAACTAATTAATGAGATTAAAGTAATTGTTTAAATGATGTAAAAAAAACATTTCAAAGATGAAAGACCTTTTACCCTTCATTAGGGCTGATACGCCCCTGAATAAATTATAACATTTAAAATCTGAGTGTTTAAGGTTCGAGGGAAGGATCTGCTCCGCCTTTTCCTCGGCTTCTTTCAATAACCATTTATTCTGATCATCCAAAAGGCGAAATATTCTTAAATGCTCCCTTAAGGATGCATATAACTGTTCTATGGATAGGTTCTTTATGCTTTCTTCTAAAGTACTCTGAATTCCCTCAAGAAGCAGATGGGGTATTACTACATTCATATCACACTCCCGGTAAAGTATAAATGAATGGTAGGAAAAGTTATATTTTCTGTCAAAGGGATTTAAGTCAAAAAATAGCTGATTACAAAAAAAAGCGGTGAAAGATGAAATATGTATTCCAAATAAGTTAAAAAAGCAGCATAAAAAATCGGAAAGAACTGTGAACCCTATGAAATTTCCCTTTTTTCTAATGATATCACCAGTCTTCAGAATATAGCTCTCACAAACATAATTGCCAAAGAAAAAATACTACTCTATAGAGTCCCATTCCACACCAGTAGTGTATTACATCGGGTGTACGCAGGGTATTTTGCTACACAAAAACCTGTCCGTACATAATCTTGAAAAACGAATTCTTAAAAAAACTGAATATAAAGAACTCTGGCTAGATCGCTGTAAAAATATGCATGAAGAACTTTCATTAAAAAAGAAAATAAAATAATAAAATTTAAAAAAATAATAAGAAGAATAAATGAGTAATAGAAAATTCAGAATGGAATGAATTAGAACTACAGAGGTGTTCTGAATTGATATATTTGTTCATATATCAACAATATAATAAATAGAATCAGAAAGTATGCAATGAATTTAAGTACTGTAATCTATAACCTCAGATAGAAGGATTTGGCATGAAAAATAGATTGACATTGTATATACAGAGGATATATATTTAAAGTATGGATATTATTTGGGATGAAGATAAGAATTTATGGCTGCAACTCAATCGAGATACGTCATTTGAAATAATTGCGGATAAAATTCTTAATAAGCAATACATCGATATACTTGAGAATCCGACACGAGAAGAACAATTATATTTTATTATGCAATTAAACAATTACACGTGGGTTGTACCGTTTTTTATCAATGAAAAAGAAGAGATTGTTTTAAAAACGGCTTTTCAAAGCCGGAAGTATCATAAAAAATATGGGGGTAAATAGAATGGATCAATTATTACCGGAAGAATTGGAAATAGAGAATAATATAGAAAATTTAAAACCAGTATCAACTGAGAAAAGGAAAAGAATTGAAGGATTCATTGATGCAGCCAAGAAAAACAAAGCTATCAGCTTACGCATCGCAAGCTATGATCTGGAAAAAATAAAGGAAAGAGCTGGCAAAGAAGGAATTCCATATCAGACACTGATTAATAGCATTCTTCATAAATATATTACAAATCAATTACTGGAAAAAGAAGAAATAATAAAGACGTTTTCTGTAATGCAAAAAATGAAGGTATAAGGAGAAATTAATACCACCACGTAACAAGCCAATGAAGTTGACCGTTTTTTGTCACATGATATGCACTCACTTCGTTCGATTGTATATCATGCGCTAATCCCTCCGCTTCGTTCCAGGGACAAGCCGGCAAATTATCGGGACGTTCTGTGTATATTAAAATTCATTATCCAAACATATAATAATCTTGCATTATATACGTTACAATCGCATACTATTGTTTATGGAAGATTTATTATTTCAATATAATCCCTGGTGGGAAGAAGAATTTAATCTAGAAAATATCATTGTTCGAGACAAATATGTAAATATATTAAAAGAGAATATTGAAAACAAACACATTGTATTTTTAACAGGGCTTCGTCGTGTTGGTAAAACAACATTGATGAAATTAATTATTAAATATTTGCTTGATATGAATATTAATAAGAAAAATATTCTTTACGTTAGTGTTGACGATTATCTATTAAAGAATAAAAACTTATTCGAGATAATAGATGAATACAAAAAAATCCACCGAATAAAATTTGAAGAAAAAATTTATGTTTTTTTTGATGAGATTACATTTCAAAATGAATACCATCAACAATTAAAGAATTTATACGATAAACTGAATATTAAAATATATGCAACATCCTCCTCTAGCTCATTACTAAAAGACAAGAAAGCTTATTTAACCGGTAGATCAATTACTTTGGAAGTAAAGCCCTTAGATTTTGAAGAATATAAAATATTTAAAAATATTGAAGTAAAACAAAGAGATAATGTTTTAAACGATTCATATTTTAGAGACTATATGAGAGATGGTGGTTTACCAGAGAATGTGTTGAATCCCAATAGAGAATATTTGATGAATTTGGTCGATGACATCATTCAAAAAGATATTATCGCTTTTCATGGATTAAAAAATCATCAGATTTTACGCGACTACTTTATCCTTTTAATGGAGCGTAGTCGTAAACAATTAAGTATTAATAAAATTGCGAATATATTAAAGATTTCACCGGATACGTCCAGACGTTATCTATATTATTTTGAAGAAACATTCTTAATTCATCTGGTGTCTCGTTGGGGAAAAACAAATGAAAGAATTTTATCATCAAAGAAAATATATGCATGCGATTTAGGGATAAAACATCTTTTTATGGGAGAACGAGATCTTGGAAGTTATTTTGAAAATTATATTTATTTAAAATTAAGAAATAATAAAGAAGTCTATTACTTATATGAAGATGGCAATGAGATTGATTTTATCACATCTGATAAGATATTAATTGAATCAAAATTCAATGCAGAAATAAAAGGAAAGCAGAAAGAATTATTTGACAGTTTTGATGCGAAACAAAAAATTGTGATTGATTCTATAAATAAATTACATATTTTAGATGAAATATAAAATTCGACACAGAGCAATTTCATGCAGCTTTTTTCTCCAACTCCCCTTGACCTTTCAAAAAAACAGAAGTATTAATAGACCTATTAAATAGGAGTATTAATGCTGTGAAAAATGAAAAGTCCATGGAGCAGGATATTTTGGAGGCGGCGGAATCTTTATTTTTAAAGAAAGGATTTGCCCTGACTTCCACAACTATGATTGCCAAAGCGGTTGGCTGTAATCAGGCCCTGGTTCATTATTACTTCCGGACAAAGGAAAAACTCTTTGAAGCTGTTTTTTCTCTTAAGCTGAAAATCTTTCTCTCTTCCTTTACGCAGATTGAAGAGAGAGATATCTCTTTTGAGGAAAAACTAAGGTTTAAAATGGAGAAACATTTTGATGTTCTCTATAAAAATCAGCAATTGCCTTTTCTCATTCTCAACGAACTGGTGACCAATCCGGCGCGAATCGCCTCCATTAAAGAACAGATCAAAGATAAAATCGGTTCTGTATTCTCTCAGTTTGCACAAGAACTGGAAAGGGAGATAGAAAAGGGAAATATCCGGCCCATATCCCCTCTGGATCTTCTTTTTTCGGCCATGTCATTAAATATCGCTTTTTTTATTCTAAAGCCTGTCATGCTCGAAACACTGGGGATGGATAATGAACAATTCAATCAGTTTGCCCTGAAAAGAAAAGAAGAAAATGTCATGACTATTTTAAACAGTTTGAGACCACTAAAAGGATAGAGAAATGAAATCTGGAACATTGATATTAACGGCTATTACTGTAATCCTCCTGGCATCGTGCACTCATAGTGATGATTCAATCTCCGCTTCGGGAGTCTTTGAATCGCGAGAAGTTATTCTCTCATCCCAGTCGTCGGGGGAGATTCTTCAGATGAATATGCATGAAGGAGATCTGGTCGAGTCGGGACAGGTTCTTGGAATAATCGATTCGGTTCAGCTGGAATTAAAAAAAGAGCAGCTTCTGAAGAGTATTGAAGTCGCTGAAACCCGGCGGCCCCATATTGATGTCCAACTGGCTCCACTTCAGCAGCAGCTGGCATCGGCGGAGAGGGAAAAGCAGAGAATTGACAATCTGATAAAAGCCGGTGCGACTGGTGAGAAACAGCATGATGACATTGTGGCTCAGATCCGGCTGATGGAAAAACAGCTGGCTGCCCGGCGCAGTTCTCTGGAACAAAGCAATCTTCTTATCACCGGGGAAATTGAATCTCTGGAAGTTCAGCTGAAACAGATCGACGATCAGATTAAGAGGTGCACCCTGATCAGCCCCATTGCGGGAACAGTTCTGGCCAAATATGCCGAGAGAGGAGAATTGGCTGTTCCCGGCAAAGCTCTTTTAAAGATAGCCGATATGAAAGAGATGACTCTTCGGGCTTATATCTCATCGGATCAGCTGACCACAATGAAACTGGGGCAGGTCGTCGAAGTTGTGGCTGATTTCGGCGAGAAAGAAAATCGCAAATACTCGGGAATTGTCAAATGGATATCCGATAAGGCCGAGTTTACTCCCAAAACAATTCAGACAAGAGACGAGCGCTCCAATCTTGTTTATGCAGTCAAAATTGCTCTGGAAAATGACGGGTATCTCAAGGTAGGCATGTATGGCGGTATAAATATACAATAATGGGTAACAGCATCATTCAGGTTAAAAATCTTAACAGAACCTATGGAAAAGTTCAGGCCCTCTCTCATATAAGTTTTAATGTGGAAGAAGGGGAGATCTTCGGGATTATCGGTCCCGATGGGGCGGGGAAAACAACTCTCTTTAGAATTTTGACAACTCTGCTTCTGGCAGACAGCGGATCGGCAACTATCGATAACTGTGATGTTGTTCATGACTACCGCTCTATACGGAAACATGTCGGGTATATGCCCGGTAAATTTTCCCTTTATCAGGATTTATCTGTCCAGGAAAATCTGGAGTTTTTTGCAACAGTTTTCAATACGACAATCAAAGAGAATTACCATCTTGTCCGCGATATTTATGTACAGCTTGAACCTTTTAAAAAGCGGAGAGCCGGTGCTCTGTCAGGAGGGATGAAGCAGAAACTGGCCCTCTGTTGTGCTCTTATTCATAAACCCAGAGTCCTTTTCCTCGATGAACCGACGACAGGTGTTGATCCTGTCTCGCGAAAGGAATTCTGGGATATGCTCGGGAAGTTAAAGTCTGAGGGGATGAGTATTCTTGTTTCCACCCCCTATATGGATGAAGCGGAAAAATGTGACAGAATCGCTCTGATTCAGGACGGATCATTTCTGAATATTGACACGCCCCGTCAAATGATAGAAGACTTTGCTCTGCCTCTCTATGCTGTAAGCGGTCAATCCATGTTTGCTCTATTAAAAGATCTGAGAGAATTCGAGGGAATCTACAGCTGTTTCCCCTTTGGAGACACTCATCATGTGACTTTTAAAGATGAATCGGTTTCTCTAGAGCAACTACGTAGCTATCTTGAGGGGAAAGGTCATGAAGATCTATCTCTACTGAAAATCCCTGCGGGAATTGAAGATTGTTTTATGAACCTGGCAGATGGTGAGGTCTCCCTATGAGTGTTGTGGTAACAGAGGGGCTGACAAAAAAATTCGGTCATTTTACGGCTGTGGATCACATCTCTTTTGAGGTTGGAAAGGGGGAGATCTTCGGATTTTTAGGAGCCAATGGCGCCGGAAAGACAACGGCTATGCGCATGCTCTGCGGATTGAGTAAACCCACTTCCGGTACAGGGATAGTCGCCGGATTTGATATACACAAAAATCCGGAAAAAATAAAACGCAACATCGGATATATGAGCCAGAAATTCTCACTTTACGAAGATCTGACAGTCCGGGAAAATATTCGCCTCTACGCCGGTATATACGGAATCCGGGAAAAGGAGATAGCTCCCAGAACAGATCTGCTTCTGGAGGAACTGGAATTTTCTCACGAGAAGAATGCTCTTGTAAAATCACTTCCTCTGGGATGGAAACAGAAACTCTCATTCTCAGTAGCGATTTTTCACGATCCCGGCATCGTTTTTCTCGATGAGCCCACGGGAGGGGTGGACCCCTCAACGAGGCGTCAGTTCTGGGAGCTGATCTACAAGGCGGCGGACAGGGGTATAACTGTTTTTGTGACCACTCATTATATGGATGAGGCGGAGTACTGCAACAGAGTTTCCATAATGGTAGACGGCAGGATCGATGCTCTGGACAGTCCCCGCAATCTCAGGAAAACCTATGAGAGCGATACGATGGATGGCGTCTTTCACAAACTGGCCAGAAAAGCAAAAAGGCAGGCTGATTAACTATGAAACAGTTTCTGGTATTTGTTAGAAAAGAGTTCTATCATATATTCCGGGATACATGGACCATGATTATACTCCTGCTCCTTCCCATTCTTTTACTGGTCCTATTCGGATATGCCCTTTCTACTGAAGTCCGGAATACGGAAGTAGCGGTTCTCGATCTTTCTAAAGATGGGGCATCACAAAAAATTATAGGTCTTCTCCATATGAGTGATTATTTCAATGTCACATATTTTCTTGATTCTCCTCAGGAGATCCATGAAGTATTCAGCGACGAGAGTCCAGGACTTGTTATTGTATTCAGTGAGAATTTTTATGACAATATTGTCCATGGGGGAGAAGCTTCCGTACAGCTTTTATTAGATGGCACAGATCCCAATACGGCTGTCAATATCAGCCATTATGCGACAAACATTATTATGGGGTATCAGCAGGAATTGCAGGAGATTTTTTCGGTTCCATTTCAGATAAAAATAACACCTCGTTTTCTTTATAATCCTGAAATGAGAAGCTCATATAATTTTGTTCCTGGTGTTATGGGAATGATTCTCATGCTGGTCTGTGCCATGATGACATCGGTTTCAATAGCTCGTGAGAAAGAAACGGGGACAATGGAAATACTCCTTGTTTCTCCCATGAAACCACTTATGATCATATTTTCAAAAGTAATCCCATACTTTTTTCTTTCCTGCATAAATCTTGTTACTATATTGTTTCTGGCTGTTTTTTTACTCGATGTCCCCATAATGGGGAGCCTAATGACTCTTATTGTCATTTCATTGATATATATTTTTGTTTCCCTTGCTCTAGGATTATTGATATCCTCTGTAGCCAGCACTCAGATTGTAGCTTTGCTTATTTCAGGCATGGCTCTTATGATGCCGGTTATGTATCTCTCAGGAATGATGTTTCCTATTGAGAATATGCCATTGTTTCTGCAGTTTATAGCTCAGTTTATTCCAGCCACATGGTATATCTCCGCAGCTAAGAAGATCATGATTAAAGGTCTGGGATTTTCCTCTATCATCAGAGAAACGGTAGTCCTGTCAACAATGGCAGTTGTTCTTATCTCAATCAGTTTTAAAAAATTCAAAATCAGGCTGGAGTAAATATATGTTGAAATATTCAATAGAAAAAGAATTTAAACAGATATTCCGAAATCCTTTTATGAAGAGGATGATTGTCATATTTCCGCTGATGATTCTTTTATTTCTTCCTTTAGCATCAAACTTTGAAATAAAGAATATCAATCTTGTTGTCGTTGACAATGATCATAGTTCCTATTCTCGACAGCTGATTAGTAAAATTACATCATCGGGATATTTTATTCTTAGGGAAGTCTCTCTCAACTACATAAGTGCACTAAAAGCTATTGAACTGGATACAGCGGATGTTCTTCTGGAAATCCCTCATTCCTTTGAAAAGAATCTGGTAAAGGAAAAACAATCTGATATTATGCTTTCTATAAATGCTGTTAACGGTACCAAAGGCGCGTTTGGTAGCTCTTATCTGTCCAGTATTATAAGAGACTTCAGTTCTCAGGTTGCCATTCAATGGTTACCTGTTTCTGATTCGAATCAAATCCCTTCGTTTCAGATAATGACACAGTTTAGGTTCAATCCTCATATGAAATATCCTGTTTTTATGGTGCCCGCACTTATGGTTATGCTCATGACCATTATCTGCGGTTTTCTCCCGGCGTTAAACATTGTTGGTGAAAAAGAAAAAGGTACTCTGGAACAGATGAATGTTACTCCTGTAAAAAAACTTACTCTTATTTTATCCAAGTTGATTCCTTATTGGGTTAGTGGCTTTATTGTTCTCACAATAGGTTTCCTCATTGCCCGGATAGTCTATAAGCTGATTCCTGCAGGTAGTATCTTTACAATCTATGCTTTTTCCTCTGTATTTATTCTTGGTATTTCCGGTTTCGGGCTTGTCATTTCCAATTATGGAAAATCGCTGCAGCAGGCTATGTTTATGATATTCTTTTTTATAATTACTTTTATTTTTTTAAGTGGTTTATATACTTCAGTCAGCAGCATGCCCGATTGGGCCCAGACTATCAGTATTTTTGTACCTCTGAAATATATGATTGAAGTCTTGAGGATGGTCTATCTTAAGGGAAGCTCTTTCGGTGATCTGACGACTCAGTTTCTGGCTCTCACAGGTTTTGCTTTCTTCTTTAATGGCTGGGCCGTATTGAGCTACAGAAAAGTAAGCTGACAACAGGAGACCGGGAGGGGGCTGTGTACTCGAGGCTTTATCACTAGTCCCTACTGGACAAAAGAGTCTGATGGTAGATAATAGAAATAAGACTTCTGCCATTAAGTTTTTTTAGGGGATGGATAATGAAAATAGTTGTACTTGACGGATATTCTCTTAATCCCGGAGATCTCTCCTGGGAAGGATTTGAAAATCTTGGAGATTTTACCTGCTATGACAGGACAGAAGAGAAGGATATTCTCAATCGTATAGGAAACGCGGAAATAGTCATCACCAATAAAACACCTCTGACAGGCGAGACCATTTCCGCCTGTCCCGGAATGAAATATATCGGTGTTCTGGCAACGGGATATAACGTTGTTCATGTGGAAGCCGCTTCGGCAAAAGGTATTGTTGTCTGTAATGTTCCCGCCTACAGCACCGCTGCTGTTGCCCAGTTTACCTTCGCCCTGCTGCTGAACATCTGTAATCATGTTCAGGATCATAGTGATGCTGTTTTTGAAGGCCAGTGGAGCCGGTCCCGGGATTTCTGTTTCTGGAATTTCCCTCTGACCGAGCTGGCAGGAAAAACAATGGGAATCATTGGATATGGTCGGATCGGCCAGGCAACAGGGGCGATTGCTCAGTCATTCGGAATGAAGGTGATCGCCTGTACAAACCATCATAATCCCGATTTCACCTCGGATTCCATGAAATACGGTTCTCTTGATGAACTGCTGGCACAATCGGATGTTATTTCTCTTCATTGCCCTCTCTTTGAATCGACTGAGGGGATGATCAATAAAAATACTATTACCAAAATGAAAGAGGGAGTCATTCTTTTAAATACATCCCGGGGTCCTCTGATTATTGAAGAAGATCTGGCGGAAGCTCTTAATACTGGAAAGATCAGAGCTGCCGGTCTGGATGTCGTCTCAGAGGAACCGATAAAAGCGGACAATGTCCTTTTAAAGGCCAGAAACTGTTTTATCACTCCCCATATTGCCTGGGCACCCTATGAGTCGAGATTGAGGCTTATGAATATTGCTGTGGAAAATCTGCAATCCTTTATGGCCGGGAAGATCATAAACAGGGTAAATTAGAAATTCCCTCTCTTGACAATAATTGAAGAAATAATTATTCTCTTGAAAATAATGTTTACTAATTAGATAAACTTAGTAGGAGATCAGAAAATGGGGAAATTACAGTTTTCAACAAAAGCAGTTCATACAGGTGTATCAAAAGATCGGGCTTACAAATCGGTCATAACACCCATTTATCCCTCAAGCACTTTCCGATTTAACAAAATAGGAGAAACCAGCGGTTATGATTACACCCGTTCCGGGAATCCTACAAGATCGGCACTTTGTGAAAATCTGGCGGCTCTGGAAGGAGGAGAGGCCGGATATGCTACCGCTACAGGAATGGCTGCTGTAACAGGGGTTCTCCATCTGCTTAAAAGCGGGGATCATGTTATTGCGGGAAATGATATATATGGTGGTACTTACAGGCTTCTTGATTCTGTTTTCAGAACAATGGGCATTGAAACCACTTTTGTTGATATGGGCAATATATTAAATGTCAAAAATGAGATCCGCGGGAACACAAAATTAATCTGGATAGAAACGCCCAGTAATCCTCTTATGAATATTGTCGATATTAGAGCCGTTGCGGAAACGGTCAATGTGGAACCCTATCCTCTGGTCTGTGTTGATAACACCTTTCCCTCTCCTTATCTCCAGAAACCATTTGAGCTAGGGGCTCATCTTGTAGTTCATTCTACAACAAAATATATTAACGGTCATAGTGATGTTGTCGGTGGTGCGATCATTGCAAAAACCAGAGATCTGGGAGATCAGGTCGCCTATATTGTCAATGCTCTCGGAATTGCACAGGCTCCCTTTGATTCCTGGCTGGTTCTTCGCGGTGTAAAAACTCTGGGCCTTAGAATGGAGCAGCATCAGAAAAATGCTCAGGGACTGGCCGAATTTCTGGAAAGCCATAAAGCTGTAAAAAAAGTCTATTATCCCGGGTTGAAATCTCACAAAGATCACGACCTGGCATCAAAGCAGATGAGCGGATTCGGCGGAATGCTCAGTTTTGATCTCGATGATACCAGATATGATATGCATAAGCTATTTGAAAACCTCTCTCTTTATGCTCTGGCTGAATCTCTCGGTGGCGTTGAGTCCTTAATCGAGGCACCCTGGTTTATGTCTCACCTGTCGATGCCCGAAGAGGCGAGAAAAGCGGCTGGAATTGAACAGAATAACATCCGTGTCTCATTGGGAATTGAGGCGACTGATGATCTCATTGCCGATATGGCTCAGGGGCTGGAAAAAGCCTTAAAATAAGATAAAATGGAATTATTTTAAAAAAACCTGAAAAATAGAATACATCAAGTTATATTGCATGTAAGTCTTTAGTATTAGAAGAGGTGTTTTTTTATGATAGGACCAATTATCTCGGGGTTAGTTTTTTCTGCTGTGATAATTATATTGAGTATATACAGAACAAATGCCTGCAGGATTTTTCTGGGATTGTTTTTTATTGTAATGGCCCTGGGAGTGAATCTGCCATTTGTTGTAACTCAACCGTATTTTGTCTATGAATATGGCATGGGAGCCTGGTTTAGCTACTATAGAGTCTTGACGGAGTCCATAATTGGTCTAAATCCAAAGTTGTTCGGTGTTATTCTCATATCCTTTGAATTGGTTACGGGACTACTCTTGTTGGGAAAAGATTCCCGTGTAAAAATCGGGATTTTTCTGTCTTCGGGATTTATTTTAATTCTAGTACCTTTGTATTATTCCCAGATAGCCTGGGCTATTTCTATACCGGGAATTCTCCTTTTATTGAGAAAAAATTACCGACAAAATATGGTTGAAATATTATCTGTTAAGCTGAAAAAAAGACAATCGGACTAAATTTCTTTATAGGCCAGATAGACTTTGTTATTATTCCGGATAACAACGGCCTCTTCGGAGAAATTCAGCTTTTCAAAAAGGGTATTGGAAACCATAAGTGTTCCTGTACTGCATTCATTGAGGAGGTGGACTTCCACCTCTCCCAGCTGACCTTCTCCCTGATTTAATTTGTCTATTGAATAGCCCGCATAAAGATCCATTTTCATATCCCGGGTGTATAGATTCAAATCCTGCCCATCATTGGGATGAAGGGCAAATTCTATATCACTGAATTTCTTCTCTACAACAATATTCAATAAACTTGTGTGTTCCATATTTATAAAAGTAGTAGGTTGACAGTATAATTTCAAATATTAATTGAATCTTATTTATATATTAAAAAGGATTCTTCTTTTTCGGGGGGTATCCTGACAGATCAAGGGGGTAAAATCCTCACTTTGACAGATTCAGCATTAAGGAATAATATACTTCCATGTCCTATATGAATTTTTTTCTGCAGATATTTTCATTAATGGCCGGCATGCCTGTTTTTATTCTGGTCATAATTTTTTACCAAAAATATAAGAAGCTCAGCATAATCTTTTATGGACTGTTTATTCTCGGGATTTTCTCATTCATCATGAATGGAGTAATCCTGGAGTATTTCAATTTACTCCATGTTCAGGAAAAACCATTTTTTATTAAAATTCTCAACATCTTTTTCTCTAATCTAGGATCTGTCGCCTTTTTTTTGAGTGGTCCTGTTCTGGTTCATATTCTCTTTGGTCTTAAAATTAAAATTATTCTTCCCATCGCTGGATTTCTGGCTCTTATATCAGTCATTTCCGGTCATTTTTTTGCCGATCTGGATCTGTATATTTTCTTCACGTTAACCATTCTGGTTACTCTCTACATGCTGATTATCTGCATCAGAAACTTTTCATCCATTGGTGATCCCTTTCTTCGCCGGTCAATTAAAGTCTTTCTTATCTTATCCTCCATTAATATTCTCTTCCTGATTCTCCCCTTATTCCCCCCAGCCATCCTCTATGAAATATCAACACTGGGAATCTCCCTGTATTTTCTGGTCATTAATATTTTGAATATTATTTTCTGTATAAAATTTTATGGTCAGAATCCTTATATGACAGACAAGGGGATTTCCCATTCATTTATTGACAGGTATAAAATAACGCCCAGGGAAGCGGAAATCATCAATCTTCTTATGGAGGGGCATACGGTGAATGCTCTTGGAGATGCTCTTTTTATCTCCCCTAAAACTGTTTCTAACCATATTCACAATATCTATCAGAAGACAGAAGTGAATAATCGAATTCAAATGATCAATCTGATTAAAAGCCGATCGTAATGGACTAGGTGATTTTACCCGGGTCTCATCTCTGGTTAAATTGAGTCAAAACACCTATTTCTCCTTCAGTTATAGTCTGCTATTTTTTCTCTCATGAAAAACTATAAAAAAATTCTAATTCTTCTGATTGTCTGCTTCTCTCAGGGATTTCTCTTTGGCCAGCGGAATAATACCATATCCCTTCAACCGGGATTATTTGTGAGTCTCTATAAAGATGAGGTCTCTTCTCCTCTGACCCATTGGGTTCCTGCTATTGGAATCAATCTGGGTTATCAATATGAATCGGATTTTAATATTCATAAAGTCAACCTCTCTTTTGCAATGGGTGAAGCAAGAAACTCTATTTCGGGAACAGTCTCTCTCAGCAAGTATCTGGATCCTGAAAGCGGTGAACTGATTGAGGAAGAGTATGTGAGAGATAAGTTAAATATGAATATTCTCATAGATTATTCCTATCATAGAAAAATATTCGAGAGAAATTCCTATTCTATTTATCCGGGAGTGGCTTTCAATTACACATTTAATATGCAGCTCTCTGATTATCCCACGGTCAACTCCTATATTACTCTTGGTCCTTCAGTCATTCAGGAACTGAAATTCTCCCAGAGAGATAATATCCGGTTCTCCCTGTCCCTTCCTCTTCTCAGTTATATTGTCCGGCCTCCTTTTGCCGGAGTGGATGATGAACTTCTGAATATGGTTTCAACTAATCCTCTGAAAATATATAAAACAGGGCAGTTGATGACAGTAAACAAGTATTTTTCTCTTGATCTGAATGTGGAGTACAGGCATCTTTTCTTTCCCTGGCTTGAAGGTTCTATTGCTTTTCACAGTCGTTATTCTTATATAGCGGAACCCCGACCCAAAAGGGAATTCACTTTTGATCTGATGCCGGGAATCAATTTTAAATTTTAGTTATAAAGGAACTTTAGATGAAATCTATCATAAACAAATATTTAATACTCTTTTCTCTTGTATTCTATTCTGGTTGTTCTCTCTGGCCTCTCGACCCGGTAAACTCAGGGGAATCTAATTTCGAACTACTCTGGAATGAATACAAATTATGCTATGCCCTTTTTGAGGAGAAAGGGGTTGACTGGGATCAGGTTTATAGAGAATACAGACCTCTGGTAACCTCGGAGACAAGCGATGTGGAACTGTTTGATATTTTTAAGGATATCTTATCTCTTCTCAATGATACGCATATAAATTTATCCTCTCCCTTTGATTTTTTTAAATCGGGAAAAGGATACTTTATT
>JAEINM010000036.1 GCA_016342385.1 Spirochaetaceae bacterium
GCCCTGTGCGATGAAAAATATAGCAGAACTATATTTTTTTGTCCATAGTATCTGAGAAAAGAGAAGAATATTAACAATTATTAAGAATTTTGATTCCTGAAAACAGGTCTTTTTACTCTATAATAAAATGATAAAATTATTCAGGAGTATAAAATGGAAGTAAATTACAGATGTCCCAAATGCGGAAATACACAATATGAAACCGATGAGTTCCGGGCTACCGGTGGAATGCTGTCAAAAGTTCTCGATGTGCAGAGTAAAAGATTTACCACTGTGTGCTGTACACAATGCCGGTATACTGAACTCTATAAGGCTGACAGCAGTATGCTGGGGAACATTTTTGATCTTTTTACGAATTGACCGGGACTATAGAGTCATCTATCGTGACAGTTCCACTTTTCAGAACTGATGCAAATCGGGCTGCCAGGGGCAGCAGACAGATCCTGTTTTCCTCTTCTTTTAATAAACAGCCTTCATGACATTTTTTTGACACAGAACTGATCTGTATCTCTGTTTCACCCAATGTATATTTCCGGCCTTTAATAAGATTTTTCGAACTTCCGGTTATGGTTATATTGGGAATAAATCGGTTTATACAGATCCCTTTTTCTCTGTCTTTTTTCAGTTCTTCCATGTCCTTCTGACCCAGTAAGGTGATCTGTCTGTCTCCGGGACCGCCATAAGCATCTTTCTGAGGACCGAAATCCTTTAACAGGAGAACACTCCTCTTTTTCTCGGCGGCCTGCTTTTTTACAGGTTTAATATGAATAGCGCTGACTTTCTGCATATTCCCTATCATACTATTGATCTCATCAATGTCAAATAATCAGGTCCTGCTATTTCAAAGAACTCATTTTTTCTATAGATTATGTTAAGTGAATAAAAGAAAGGCAGGAAGAAATGGATGAGTTGAATGAGAAAGCACTAAAATATCACAGTATGAATAAAAAACCGGGAAAGATTGAGGTCGTTTCAACAAAACCATGTATGACCGCAGACGAATTATCTCTGGCTTATACTCCCGGAGTGGCTAAGCCCGTACTGGCGATTGCTGAAAATCCCGACGATGCATATCTTTATACAAGCAAGGGAAATCTTGTTGCTGTAATAACCAATGGAACTGCCATTCTGGGGCTCGGTGATAGAGGTCCTCTGGCCAGTAAACCTGTAATGGAAGGGAAAGGAGTTCTCTTTAAGAGGTTTGCCGATATTGATGTGTTTGATATTGAGCTGGATACGAGAGATCCTAAGAAGATAATTGAAGTTGTTAAGATGATGGAGCCCACATTCGGCGGGATAAATCTGGAAGATATTAAAGCTCCCGAGTGTTTTGAAATTGAAGATGCTCTGATTGAACAATGCCATATTCCTGTTTTTCATGATGATCAGCATGGAACGGCCATTATTTCCACTGCCGGATTGATCAATGCCGCAGAGATAGCCGGAAAGAAAATGTCCGATCTGAAAATCATTGTCAATGGAGCAGGAGCCGCAGGTATCCGCTGTACTGAAATGTTCATTGCTGCAGGTGTAGAACATGATAATGTTATAATGTGTGACTCCATCGGTGTAATCTATAAAGGCAGAACAGAGAGAATGTCGACCCAGAAGGAAAAATTCGCATTAGATACAGATGCCAGAACTCTGGCAGAAGCGGTAAGCGGTGCTGATGTTTTTATCGGATTATCTGTGGCCGATGCATTGACTCCCGCAATGCTCAGAACAATGAATAGTAATCCGATAGTTTTTGCCATGTCCAATCCCAATCCGGAAATTTCTCCTGAACTGGCTCATGCCACCAGAGATGATGTGATTATGGCAACCGGTCGCAGTGATTATCCCAACCAGATCAACAATGTTCTGGGATTCCCTTTTATTTTCAGAGGGGCTCTTGATGTAAGGGCAGGGAAGATTACAGAGGGGATGAAGATGGCTGCTGCCATAGCTCTGGCAAAACTGGCGAAAGAACCAGTCCCCCAGTCAGTAAAAGATGCCTACAGGGGAAAACATCTGAAATTCGGGAGAGAATATTTCGTTCCTACCCCTTTTGATCATCGGGTTATGGAGTGGGAGGCCGTTGCTGTTGCCAGAGCCGCCTGCGAAGAAGGTGTGGCAAAACATCCGATTACAGACTGGAACCATTACAGATCGGAACTGAATAAAAGAATGGAAAAGTTCTGGAAATAGAAAAAGGAGGGTGTTGTGGGTATTTTTTCCAATAAAGTCGCAATGATGGAAGCTGAAATAGAGGCCATGCTCGACGAGATTTCTCAGTCGGGGATGATTTTTGTAGCTGCCATAAGAGAATATCTTCAGGGTGATACAGATAAATTTCTGGATAGGCTGAAAACAATAATGGATCTTGAATCCGATGTAGATGATAAAAGACGTGAAATCCGATACAAACTCTATACACAGATGCTCATTCCCGAATCCAGAGGAGATGTTCTCAGTCTGCTTGAAAATATTGATAATGTCATTGATGCCATTAAAGATGTTCTCAATCAGTTTGAAATTGAGAGACCTGACATTCCCGATTCTCTTCATAAAGAATTTAATGAACTGGCCAGAGCATCAAATGAAGCGGTCAGTTATACAGTGAAAGCCGCCCGTTCTTTTTTCAAGGAAATCCATCTGATAAATGATTATATAAATAAGACCTATTTTTATGAGCATGAAGCCGATATCTGCGAATCAACCATAAAGAGAAAAGTCTTTTCATCAGATGACTATGGGGACCTGGCTCAGAAAATGCATATCCGCGATTTTGCCGAGCATATAGCCGGTATTTCCGACGAGGCAGAGGATGTGTGTGAACGATTATCTGTAGCGGCAATAAAGCGATCAATTTAGGAAGTTTACAATGTTAACCATTTTATTTTTTCTATCAAGTGGATTATTTCTCGGTTGGTCTCTCGGTGCCAATGATGCGGCTAATGTCTTTGGAACTGCTGTAGGGACAAATATGATCCGCTTCCGTACTGCGGCCCTTATCGGCAGTATCTTTGTCATTCTCGGTGCTGTCATCAGCGGTGCCGGTGCCTCTCATACACTGGGGAAACTCGGAGCTGTAAACGCTCTTCCCGGGTCTTTTTCCGTGGCATTCTCCGCTGCTTTTACTGTGTATTGGATGACACGGCTAAAGCTGCCGGTGTCAACTTCTCAGGCCATTGTCGGAGCAATAATCGGATGGAACTTTTTTTCCGGGAATCCCACAGACACGGAGTCTCTTACCAAGATAGTATCAACATGGATAATCTGTCCTCTATTGTCGGCCCTTTTTTCATTTGTTCTTTACTTCCTAATTAAATCTATTTTGAAACGATCACGGATACATATTATTAGACTGGATTCCTATACCCGAATAGCACTGATTTTAACAGGAGCATTCGGGGCTTATAGCCTCGGTGCTAATAATATTGCCAATGTTATGGGGGTCTTTATTCCTGTATCACCATTTCGGGATATACGGATTCTCAATTCTTTTGACCTATCCAGTGTTCAGATCCTTTTTCTCCTGGGAGGTCTGGCTATTTCTCTGGGAATAATCACCTACTCTAAAAGAGTGATGAAAACAGTGGGAAACAGCATTTTTAAACTATCTCCTGTTACAGCCTTTATTGTTGTTCTCTCCAGCTCTCTGGTGTTATTTCTCTTTGCCTCACAGGGGTTGAAATTGTGGCTTCAGACAAATCATCTTCCCTCTTTACCTCTCGTTCCAGTATCGAGTTCACAGGCTGTTGTAGGAGCTGTTCTTGGAATAGGTCTGGCAAAATCCGGCCGCAATATACATGTAGTTACTATGGCAAAGATTGCATTCGGCTGGATTACCACTCCCCTTACAGCCTGTCTTATTTCCTATTTGCTTCTTTTTGTCATGCAGAATCTCTTTATGCAGACCGTGTTCTACTAGCAGACTTTTAGGTTTTTTTCTCCATTAATCTTTTAATAGCCCCGAGTAATTCATTTTTAAGAAATGGTTTTTTCAGAATATAATAGTCATTATCACTGCTGTTTTCTCCATAGCCTGTCATAATCAGTATGGGAATATCCTCTCGGATTTTTTTCATCTCATTTCGCAGAGAGGAGCCTGTTAGTTTTGGCATCGTGAGATCTGTAATGACTAGATTGAATTTATAGGGCTGTTCCCGGAAAGCTTTTAATGCATCATGACTATTGTTAAATAATTCTATATGAAATCCGAAATCAGCCAGCATATTGCAGATGAGAGCCGTTATGTTTTCATCATCATCAACTATGAGAATATGGCCTGAACCGGAATCGAGAGAACTCATATTTTGTTCCTTGCTCTTCATCTGTTTCAGAGGGAAATATACAGTAAAAACTGAGCCATGACCGGGTGTACTCTCTACAGTAATTTTGCCATTGACACTGTTCAGTATTCCCTCGACTACCGATAAGCCCAATCCTGAACTCGACCTGTCAGTTCCGGTTGAGAAAAACGGTTCAAAAATGTGCTCAATTGTATTACTGTCTATTCCCCTACCTGTATCTGTCACGGACATTAATACGAAATTATCACTCTCTTCGCTTTTTTCCAGTTTGATCGTTAATACGCCGACTTTCTCCTCCATAGCCTGCCATCCATTTGTGCACAAATTGAATATTATCTGATGAACAGCCGAGGACTCTGTTGTCACATAAGTTTTTTCCTTACCTAATTCCAGCTTTATTTCCACTGTAGACGGGATGAGCGGACGCAGGATACTTATTGTTTCTTTTATGGTGGATTCAAGGTCACTCTCTTTTTTATCCTTATCGATCTGTCGGCTGAACAGAAGGACCTGTTCCACCTGTTCCTTTGCTTTACTGGCTGCTCTGACTATCTCATTGACATAGAGGTAGAGAGTATTATCATCGGATAATTGAGATAATACCAGATCGGAATACCCGAGGATCGGAGATAGCAGATTATTAAAATCGTGTGCCATTCCACCGGCGAGTGTGCCGATTGTTTCGAGCGTCTGTGTATGTCTCAGTTGTATTACAAGGTCCTTGTTTTGTTCTTCCAGATCGGCTTTATCTTTAAGACTTTCCTGAAGAGCATCATTTAGTCTTTTTATGGTTTTCAGTCTCATTTTTAAAAGTGTACTGGAGAAGAGAAAAAGCAGAATAAAAAACACAATACTGGAAATCAGTACTGTGGGTAGTACAAATCTCAAAGTTCCGGTCATGTTTTGTCTTATGGATATATAGAGTATTGAACTCATAACCATAGATAAAATAAATAGGCACAGAAATAACTTTGTCAGGAGATTGAACTTCTTTGTTTTATGCATAGGAATCCTCTTCCTTTTTACAATAATTCATTTTTCTTAAGACAGCAAATAAAAGAGTGAACTTCAAATTGAATATTTAACCGGGTAAACAGGAGGACTCATAAATGGGAAAAACTCTAAAGAGAATGAGTGAAAATGAGAAAAAAGTTAACAGGTTGTCCTGAATTGATGTTAATCTATCTCTTAAAAAGAGGTTGAGCTTATGGATAACATCTTTCTATCTGTCGACTGCGGGACACAGAGTCTTAGAACTATCCTTTTCAATACAGAAGGTGTAATCCTGGAAAAGGTAAAGATCGAATATAAGCCCTATTTCAGTCCCAGAGCAGGGTGGGCAGAGCAGGATGGCGAATTATTCTGGAACTCTTTTGTTCAGGGCTGCAGGGAGCTGAAAAAAATTAGTCCCGTAGCCTTTTCCGCTATAAGTGCAGTGGGGATTACAGCACAGAGAAATACATTTATCAATCTCGATAGTGAGGGCAAACCTCTCAGGCCGATCATCTCGTGGCTCGATAACAGAAAGGCCCCAAGGCACTGGAAGCCGGGACTCTTTATGAAATTAGCCTATGCTTTTATCGGTATGACAGAGACGATTGCCAAGGTGCAATGTGAATGTAAGAGCAACTGGATAAGAGAATATGAACCAGAAATCTGGAATAAAACCTGGAAATATCTGGGGCTCTCCACATTTCTCAATTACCGTTTGACCTCATGCCTGCGCGATTCGGTAGCTTCCTCTATCGGGCATATCCCCATTAATTATAAGAAATTGAAGTGGGAAAGAAAAAATGGCCAGAACAGTAACTTGTTTCCCATAGACAGAGACAAACTTTGGGAACTTGTCGAACCGGGAGAGATTCTTGGTTCAGTGAGTGGACAGGCGTCTGATAAAACAGGTCTGCAGGCGGGTCTTCCCGTAGTCGCCTGCGGCAGCGATAAGGGTTGTGAAACTCTAGGTGTGGGAGTTCTTGATGAAAGTCGGGCCTCTCTGAGTTTCGGGACGATGGCAACTGTACAAACAACCTCATCCCGTTATTATGAACCTGTGCGGTTTATGCCGGCTTATCCGGCATCTATCCCGGGGAAATTTAATCCCGAACTGACTATATTTCGGGGATACTGGATGATCCGCTGGTTTAAAGATGAATTCGGGTACGAAGAAAGTGAAAAGGCAAGGCTGACGGGGCAGATTCCCGAAGAGTATCTCAATTCCCTTCTAGATGAAGTTCCCGTTGGTTCTCTTGGACTGCTAGTTCATCCCTTTTGGGGACCGAGTCTTAAAAAACCCTTTGAAAAGGGCTCCATGATAGGATTTGGCGGCGATCATAAAAAATCCCATATATATCGGGCTGTTCTCGAGGGATTGGGTTATGCCCTGAGAGAGGGGTTGGAAAAGATCGAGAAAAAAAGTGGAAAAACAGTTAAAAAAGTTATGGTTTCCGGTGGCGCCAGTCAGAGTGACCGGATCTGTCAGCTTTCGGCCGATATTTTCAACCGGACTATGGTTCGGGGGAAGACCTATGAGACTTCCGCTCTTGGTGCAGCCATCAATATGGCCGTGGGAACAGGGATATACCAGACGTACAAAGACGCTGTTGAGCATATGGTTCACTATGAGGAAAAGGAGTTTGAACCGAATCAGGAGAATGTGGCAGTTTATTCCCGATTGTATCCGATCTTTTTAAAAATAAATCCCCTGCTGAATAATATTTTCAATGAAATTCAAGCCGCATCGGGGTATCCCGAAAAACTCAGCAATCAGAAATAATCTCTTTGTCCCTGGTTAATTATTACATCAGGTATTAAATTGAGAGTAGGGGGACAATATGCCGGTTATTACTATTTCCCGTGATGCGGGTAGTTTTGGAGATGAAATTGCAGATTCCTTATCAGAAAAACGAGGGTACTCACTTCTAGGTCCCGAGAGTATTGTCGAAAAACTCAGAATAAAAGGAATTGAAAGACCGGTCATTGAGCATTTCGATGAAAAAGATCCCGGATTTCTCACTAAGTTTTCTGACAAAAGGGATAAATATATTCAATACCTTAAATTGATAATATTAGAAGAATGTATTGACAATAAACTTGTTCTTTTGGGATTGGGGGGGCCTTTTCTGTTCAATTCACATGATTCTCTTATCCGTGTCAAAGTAACAGCTCCTCAAGAGATCCGTGTTGAAAGAATTGCTGAAAAATATGAATGTGATAAGATCTTATCCCGAAGATTGATTAACCAGGTTGATCATGACCGGATGGGATATGCTAAAGGATTTTTTGGTAAAGATTATAAAGAATTTAATTCTTATGACCTGATACTCAATACTGAATATATGTCGATATATGATGGTGTCAGGCTGATTGAAGAAATGATCAGGATAAAAGAAAATAATGATGATGATTTCATAGCTGAACTGGTTGTTAATAAAGCCGCAGTCAAAATCCTCTATGAAAAGAAAATTCCTGTCAAAAACCTGATACTCCACTATGAGAATGGTCTTCTGATTATAGAAGGGCAAACAGGAAGTATGGAAGATAGAGATCTCTGTTCATTGTTCGCTGGAGAGATTGATGAAGTGGAAGATATTCTCAATAAAATCAGTTATAAGCCTCTGGGTCATTACAAAATCCAGTAGAAATAAGTCCATTGTTAATTCTGATTTTCCATGAAATTCTGTATTTCTTTCAATCCTTCATCTATTGTCAGCCTTCCTGTGATAATCAGCCTGGAAATCTTAGGTAGTACAAAGCGTAGTTTATCCCAGGTTTCATCGGGGCCGAGTGTTGTCGCATTCTCCAGATTTTCCATCAGAAGAAATTTGTTGATGCTCTGTGGTATCAGCTCATAGACTTGATTATTATAGGGCAGATAGCCTGTTCTGGGATTTATTCTCTGCTGGACTCCGTAGGCTGTTAGAAAATAGAGTAATGCCTGTGAAGCTTGAGAATTCTGGTGTCCTGAGGGCAGGGACAGCAGTTTATAACTGAGCAATGGCGGGGGATTTTCCCCTCCGAGCTGAGGCAGACTTCTATTTCCACCTACATAAGGATCTCTGGAAATTTCTCCCAGTATTGTTGATGATGTATACACACTATCAATCCTGCCTTCCAGAAAATCTTCATGAGGATCTGCTGATAGTTTATAGATCCCCTGTTTGTACAAGCCTGTAAGATAGAAAAAACTCTCTCTAACTGCTGCGCTGTCAATTGAAAATCCACCTTCCAGTCCGAATCTGGTAAATAGTGGATAGAGAAAATCCAGGTTTCCAAAATCGGAAGTCAGATGTCTGTTTTCTCCACCGGAAGAGTTCTCAAGGAAAACCGGTCTGCTGAATTTAAAGGGGAGAGCCAGTAATTTCCCCCCAATGGAAAGGTTAGGTTTTTGATCATCTTGTACAGAGAACGTATGAGAAAGAGGACTCAACAGAGGTGAAAGTCTATTCAGCTTTTTATCTGTATATACTATAAGATCGGGGATCTGAGTCTGGTTAAACACATTGTATTCCAATAGGCTGGTAAGATCTTTTTCCACACGATATTCTATTTCTATCCTGTGCAGCCTGCCGAAGAGATCAATTTCTCTCTGAAGGAATAGATCCTCTTCATCGAACCAGATGGTCATCTTCTCCGTGTCCGCCACTATTCCCTCTATTTCAATTACACCCGGTAGGGGGATCTTTCCAATAGCACTATTCTGCAGATAGAGAATAGTCTCTTCATTTGAAATATAGAGCGTTTTATCGGGATCAGTCTCCATTAAAAAATCCTCGGAAAGAAACCGGAAACTATAAGTCTCTTCCATCAGCGGCAGTAGTTCATAGAGGAATATTCCCGTAAATTCTGAATCGGGCAGTTTGTAGGATAAGAGTTCTATGCTTTCCTGTGAGAAG
Organism: Spirochaetaceae bacterium; assembly: GCA_016342385.1. Classification (GTDB taxonomy): domain Bacteria; phylum Spirochaetota; class Spirochaetia; order DSM-2461; family DSM-2461; genus Spirochaeta_F. Next base: position 9,188 of record JAEINM010000036.1, read on the forward strand.
TTTTCAAATAATTCACCGTTTAAACGGATTTCAAGAGAGAATAAAGAGGATGTTAAAAAGAGAAGAAAGCAAATGATTAGTCGGTTCATAGTTTATGATTGTAACTTCTGATGTCTTAATTCGCAAGCCTTCCCTCTCTTAAAGATCGCTGCTAGTCTTCTCTGATAATAAATTCAACCCTTCTATTGAGAGCTTTTCCCTCTGCTGTATTATTATCTGCTAAAGGTTGTGATCCGCCATATCCCCTTATTTCCATTCTTTTAGGAGAAATCCCCTGCTGTATAAGATAGTCTTTTATTGCCTGTGCTCTCTCCAGAGATAATCTGTACATGGCTGAAGAGGATCCTACATTTGCCGTATGTCCTGCGATCTCAATTTTAAGGGATTTCCTTTTCAATGCGCCAAGAACAATAGCCAGTTCTTCATAGGACGAGGGGAGGATTTCTGATGTGTTGGCATTGAAAAGAATATTATTTGTTATCATAAAGACTTTTTCTGAGTGAATCAGATTCAGTATCTGTTGAAATTCGATTATATCACTTTTATCCATATCCGCAGGCTGAGTCGGAGTAGAATTATTATTGACTGTGGTTTTCTTCTGAAAGGCTAGAAGTATTTTATTCTTTTCAAATTTCTTATTATAGATTTCTGTTATTCCCGATAGGGCATAAATATCTGTCTTTTCCGGGAATGCCTGGAATACAAGATCTGTTCCTCTTACTCCGGCGACAGTATTTCCACTTTCAACACTGAATTTCTGATCGGAAAACAATTTATGAAACCTGGCAAAGAGTTTTCCTTCATTCAGGTTTACAGAAAGATTTTTCAATGTATTATCTGTAATATATAAAATAGTATTATTGTCCATTTTCATTAGAGTATTTTCAGAAAACCTGATATCCAGTTCTCCATCTCCCAATGTTTTCAGTATATGGCCTATTTCAATTTTCATCCCTATTTCAACGGGATTCCATTCCTCGCTATCTGATCCCTTATATAAAGTTTCCCCCTGAGAATAGGTAATCATGGCTTTTTGTTGAACAACAAGAGGGTTCTGGATAAGCATGGCATCTTTGGAAATCAGATAGACTGAGATTCCTATGGACAAGAGGAGGAAAAGTGAAACTGAAATTATAATAATTATTTTCTTATTCATTTAAATATCCTGAGAAGTCTTTTGATTAATTGTAGTATAATTTTTTATAAAAAAGTTGATATTCGGGGATTTATTGTCAACAAATCGACTTGTATCGGGAGTATATGAAAGAAACGGAACTGGATCAACCTATCCGGCACTGGCTGGAGAAGCAGGGATACTCTGTTTCCTGCGAGGTTAAGCACTGCGATATGGTGGCTCAAAAAGAGGATGAACTCCTTATAGTTGAACTGAAAACCCGATTCTCTCTGGATCTTGTGTATCAGGCTGTGAACAGGAAAAATCTCACAGATTCAGTTTATGTGGCTGTACCTGTACTGCCCGGTAAAAAGAGTATCCCCCGATATAGAGATGTCAAAAAGCTTCTATCCAGGCTGGAAGTCGGACTGATACTGGTTCGTTTTATGAAGAGTAAGACCAGAGTGGAAGTAATTTCCCATCCTGTTGAATTCAAAAAACGGAGAGCTCTCAGACGGCGGAATTCCATCATCCGTGAGATAGACGGGCGGTATTCCGAGTTTAATAAAGCCGGGAGCGCTACCGTAGACCGGAAGGTCAGTGCCTACAGGCAGCAGGCTATAATGACTGCTTATTTTTTACGGGAAAAAGGTCCTCTTTCTCCGGCTGCTATCAGAAAACTGGGGGGTGGTAATAAAACTCAGCAGATCCTGTCGGGGAATGTCTATGGGTGGTTTGACCGGATCAGTCGTGGGATTTATTGTCTCAATGTAACCGGAAGAACAGCTTTGGATAACTATGAGGATATACTCGAAAGTATACTCAACAATCTGGATATAGGCGGGGAACCTGACGGACAATAAATTCATAAAAAAATAAATCTATGCTACTGAATTCGCGCTGATTTATGATCTTGCTGATTGCTTGACACCATTATACCCTGAGTCTAAGCTGATATTATGTTCAACAGAGTTTTATTTCTTTTATTTGTCAGTATTTTGAGCTTTCCCTTGTCTGCAGATCCTATGGAAGAGGGTAGTTCTCTATTTAATAGGGGAATCTCTTTATATAAGAAAGGGGATTATTCAAGTTCCTACAAATTATTGACCGATAGTATTGCCTTTTTTGAGGATGAAGGAAAAGGTGCGGTAGAGTGGCTGATAAACGCTTATCTCTGGGCAGGAGCCGCGGCATATCATCTTCAAAGATATGAAGAAGCGGAATATCACTACCTCAACTCATTGAGACTGAGCGAATCCGGCAGTTATACAGTGTATCAGATAAATATCCTATCAGCACTGGCCAATATGAAATATGCATTAACAGAATATTCTGAAGCCGGGGATCTCTATCTGAGAACAGCGGATATTATGAGACAGTCCGAATCTCCCGAGGGCGCGTCTCAGGTATTTGAATATGGTGGTACTGCAAAGGTTCTGGCCGGGGAGTACAGTGATGCTCTGGAAATTTTTGAAAGGGCTATTGGAAACTCTCCTAAAGATCGCCCTCATAATGAAATGGCTGGTTTATATGCTATGCGCGGGAACTGTTTCTATTATCTGCAGGATCTGAATAAGGCTCTTATTGATTATCACCATAGTGTAGCACTTATGGAACCCTACGGTTCTACAGCTGATTTGACTCAGTATTACGGATGGGTCGGAAAAATATATTTCGATTCAGCTGATAATGAGAATGCCCTGGTGTATTTCCATAAATCACTGGCACTGGCAAAAGAACTTCAAAGTCCTGAAGATGAGTCCAGAATCCTGGCTTATTTCGGGTTTCTCTACAGCTCTACAGGAGAATATGATAGAGCAGCAGAATATTATGAAAACTCACTTAAAATTGCTAAGACTCTCGGAAAGAGAGAATTCCTGATTGCCGCATATGAAAGCCTCGGTTGGATTTATGGGGAGAGCGGAAATGAAGAAGGGCTTATAGAAATAAATCAAGAGCTGATCCGTTTGTATGAAGAGATAAATGATGATGCAAAACTGGCTGAAGCCTGCAATGATCTGGGGTATTTGTTCTATAACCGCAAGGAGTATAATTCTGCTATACCATTATTTGAAAAGTCTGCAGAGCTCTACAGAAAATCAGGAAATAACGAAAGACTGGCTACGGTGCTTCTCAATCTGGGAATGTCCTATGAGAAATCAGGCGATGCAGAACAAGCAAAAATATATCTCAATGAAAGTCTCTCTCTCAATCTGGACAATAATAATTTAGACGATGCTGAAAATCTCCTTGGCCATTTCAATCTTATTTATTCTAAAGAATATGACTATATCAGTCTTATTCGTGCTATGGAGCATTTTGTACCCATCTATCGGTCTGAAAACCGGCTGACTGAACTTATGCACCTGACCAATAATATCGGAGCTTTTTATTATGAATTATCCGACTATGAGAAAGCTATTGAGTATTATCGGGAAGCCGGAGAATTAGCTGTTCAGATGGAAGATTTTCGGGAGCAATCTATTAATCTTCACAATATTGCCCAGGCAAAAGCGGCTCTTTCTCTGTTTAATGAAGCCTTTGAGCTATTTGAACAAGCGCTGAAAATTGCCCTGGAAAAGGGAATAGATGACATTCAGGGCGATATCTGGAACAATTTTGGTGAACTATACAGAGCCTGGGGGTGGTTTGAAAAAAGCTTATCCTGTTATTCCAAAGCCGAGGTCATATATGAGAATCGTGGTGATAGAGCCGGGCTTGCTGCTGTCTCTAACAATATTGGTCAGGCTCTCCGTTTGGGAGGAGATCCGGAAGCTTCCATCCCCTATTACAATGAGGCTCTTTCCTATATGGAAGATAAAGAATCAAAGGCAATTTTTTTCAGTAATCTCGGAGAAGCCTATCGGGAATCGGGAAATCCTGAAGAAGCTTTGGATTATTATACAAAAGCCCTTCAAATTGATATCGAAATGAAAAATCTTCGTGGAATTCAAATCAGAAAAAATAATATTGCCCTGATTGATGTCGAGAATGGTAATTATGAACAGGCTATAGAAACTTTTAAAGGAGGTCTGAAATACTGGGAAGAAATTGGAAGTAAAAAAGAGGTCGCTACAGTTTTAAGAAACCTCTGGAGAGCGAATTTTGATCTTGGGAATTACACTGCTGCTGTTGATTATATGGTTGATTCTGTCAAGATTCAGGAGGAATTACGCCAGACTGCCAAAGGAGCAGTCCGGAGGGAATATCTTGATTATCAGATAGACTCATACCGGGATCTAGCGGCTACTTATTACTATCTGGAAGATCCTCTTAATGCGCTCTATTTTCTGGAAATATCCAGAGGGAAATATCTTTTGGAACAGATGAATATTTCAGATGAAAATGCAGCCTATGATTGGAGTACTTATAGTCAATTTTTAGAGAATCTGGATAGTAAGACCATGATGATATCCTTCTCTCTGACTGAGGGAAGTTTAATACAGGTTATAGCGGTGGAGCAGGATAGAGTGACGACAACGCTCAGTTCTGTAGAGGAAGAGTTTCTCAATTCGGTTTTTTCTCAATTCGGTCCTCTTTTAAGGCGCTATGTCAAGGATCCGGGAAAAAACAGATTTGAGAGTATCTTAAATCTTTACCGGATACTTCTCGCTCGTCCGGTACATACTCGGACAACAGAAGACGCGGTGGAGTTTATCGGCAAATATTTTTTCTCAAAGTTGATTCTTCCCTTTCAGGAAGAATTATCGGGAATCCATCAGCTGATTATTGTGCCCGATGGAATATTGGGAACAATTCCCTTCGAAGTCCTACAGGATCAAAATGGCCATTATCTGGTAGAGAAATACGACGTCAGTTATTCACAGTCTCTGGTCATTTCGCAGATGATCCGGGAAAGAGTCTATGTACAAGATAGAAAGCCTATGCTCGCTTTTGGAGGCGCCGTCTATGAAGAAGACTCTTTTGGAGAAGACTCTCGGGAAACAGATGTCAATGTCATTCGCCAGAACGTATCGGAGATGATTCAGACCGGGGGCAGTACACGGGGAGCCTATTCGGGAATGGGACTGGGATCGTGGAAAAACCTTCCCGGGACCCTGGATGAGGTGAATCTGCTATTAGGTATCGTCCCGGGGACCGAGATTATGACAGGAGCTGATGTGACGGAAAAAGCAGTACTTAATAAATCCGCTTCCGGTGAGCTGGCCAACTACAAAGTCATTCATTTTGCCACACATGGGATTGTTGTTCCCGAAATTCCCGAACTGTCCGCCGTTGTGCTGTCTCAATTTTCTGACTTCCAGGGAGATGAAGACGGATATCTGACTATGAGTGAAATTGCCCGATTAGATATTAAAGCGGACTTTGTCAATCTTTCCGCCTGCGAGACAGGTCTGGGTAAAATCTATGAGGGTGAAGGAGTTGTGGGCTTAACCCAGGCATTTCTCATCGCCGGGGCCAATGCGCTCTCCGTCTCTTTGTGGCAGGTGTCAGACGAATCGACAATGACGTTTATGACAGGAGTTTATACTCTGGTAGAGGAAAATGGCTTGAGTTATGCACAGGCCATTTCCGAGATGAAAAGAGTCTTTTTAAAAGATGATAAATATAACAATCCCTTTCACTGGGCTCCTTTTGTATTATATGGTGATTATGAGGCGGGATTATGAAAAAAAGCAAGTTGTGGATTTCTTCACTTTTAATAGCCCTAACAGCATCTATTCTGGTTTTTGCTTTTCCCTTTTCCAAAATTCTCGAATTGAAAACCCGTGATTTCCGGGCATTTCTAAGCCGGGGTAACACTGTCACAGCACCTGTGATTATTGTGGCAATCGATGATCTTTCATTTGAAAAAATAAATATTCGCTGGCCCTGGCCCCGTCAGATACTTGCAGAAGCCATTGTCAGATTGAAGGATGCGGGCGCCCGGGTTATCGGTCTGGATATTATGATGGGAGATGCCGGTTACAGTGTGGAAGAAGATGACGCACTGGCTTCGGCCCTTGAATATGCGGAAAATGTTGTTCTACCTCTAAAACGAGATAGCAGAGAGAGCGGTGGACAGTTCATTGATTATTTTGATATGCCCCTATCTATATTCGATAAACCGGCTATATCTCATGGATATGTAAATCTGTTAATTGACAAAGATAATTATGTCCGTGGAGTTTTGCCTTCTGACAGTTCTGTGGGGAATGTTAAGTATCCATTTGCCCTCTCCATTCTGTCGGCCTATGAAGATAGTGAAATCACAGGAGACCAGAATCAGATCCATATGGGAGAACGCATTATACCAGGAGCCCGGGATAAGAGTTTTCTGATCAATTATGCCGATGCCGGAGCTTTTCCTGTACTCCCCTTTTATAAACTTCTGGAAGGTGATTTTGATTCGCAATTGTTTTGGGACAAGATGGTGCTGATCGGAGCATTTTTCCAAGAATCTCATGACCGTTCACTGACTCCTGTTGAGAAGACTTCAGGGCTATATGGTATCGAAATTCACGCTAATATTATCAATACCGTCTATTCGGAAAAATTCTTACAGGATATCCCCCGATCTATTGAGCAGTTTATTATTCTCTTACTCTCCTGCATAGGAGCTTTTTTGTTTGTTCGGGTGAAACCGGCCACCGGTTTAGTCATTACAATGGTAATTTTATTCTTCTATAGTCTTCTGTCATATTTTCTGTATAAAGCATCCGGTATCATTATCGAATTATTCAACCCTGTTTTTACCGTATTCCTAACCTGGCTGGGTGCGATTCTGTATAACTATCTGATTGTGGAAAAAGAGAAAAAATATGTCCGCCATACATTTTCACGGTTTGTTTCAGCAGAAGTTGTAGACTCCATTTTAGACAGAAATGAAAATATTGAGCTAGGGGGTGAGTTGAGAGAGGTTGTCATCTTTTTTTCAGATATATGCGGTTTTACTTCTATGTCGGAGAAAATGAGTCCTGCCGATGTTGTGGAAATGCTCAATGAATATTTTACCCGCATGAGCAATATAATCTTCAAATACGATGGTACGCTGAATAAATATATCGGCGATGCAATTATGGCTATCTATGGTGCTCCTGTCGCAATGGAGAATGCCTCCCTAAAAGCGCTGAAAGCCAGTCTTGAAATGAGAGAGGATTTGAAATTATTTAATGATGAGAGAATAAAAGGGGGTAAAGAACCTGTTAATATTGGAAT
>JAEINM010000037.1 GCA_016342385.1 Spirochaetaceae bacterium
TGAGCTTATTATCACATATAATCGGCTCACTGTCAAATCTACCGGATTTAATATTTAATATACAAAAAGAAATACGCAGATGTGACAAAACATCATATGTTGAACTTAAATCCAATCATGGCTTTTATTAAAGCCTCCCAGCCTCACACTTGGACAGGCTCAGCAAACTCCTGTTTATAGTTTTTCCAGAATAAGGAACCCCTCTTTGCTAATTGATCCTAAAGATGCCGTTTGATTTTTTAAGAAATTTCTACAATCATTAACATATCTGATAAAACAGTTCAAATTATCAGGATTTTTTATAGGAGCCTTATACAAATGACAGAACTTGAATTAATGATTATTGATAAACTCGTTATAGGAGTATTAATTTTAATTGTTGGGCTCTGGATAAATAAAAAACTCTCTCAGTATAAATCGAATCTGGAAGAGGGAATGGAAAATAGAGTCCGCATTGCAGAAGCGAGATTACCGGCCTATCAGAAATTATGGTCATTGACTTCTATTACAAATCCCCATAGAGATAATCCTCTGACATCCCAGGAGATAGATCAGTTACAAAAGCAAATGGAAGATTGGTTTTACACGGAAGGACAGGGATTATTTCTCAGTCAACAGGTATACTCGGCTTACAGAGATGCTCTTGCAGTTTTAGGGAACAATGAAATCAATTCATCAATTGTAAGAGAGATAAAGGAAAAATTTATTACCTTGAGAAAAACTCTGAAAAATGAAATTGGTATTTACGGAAAAGTCTCAAATTATAAGTACTACCTGGTCACTGATTATATCCATGATGATATTGGGATTGATATTGATTTGAAAACAGATTTTATTGAAATCCAATTAGGAACAATGACAATAAAAGAAGGATACTCCTGGAATGGGATTAGAGGCTATGCCGTTGATAGAATGAACTTTATGCGGGCGACCTTAGTTCATGATGCTCTTTATCAATTAATGAGATTAGAGGAGTTGCCTCGATCTTATAGAAGAAAAGCAGACCTTCTCTTTAAGAAAATTGCCCTTGAAGATGGTGTTTCCCTCTTTAGTGCCAATCTTGCTTTTTGGGGAGTCAGACAGTTTGGACAACCTGCTATCCAGACAACTCAAACAAATACGGTTCATTTTACCTTTGATTATAAAAAGGGGAGATAAATATATACTCGGGTTGAATTACAGTAAACCGGCTTTTTTATTAGCTTCAGCTCGAAGAACAATTTCTTTTATCCTTTTGAGTCTGGTCTCCTGGCGTCTGGCACTTTTCAGCCAGCCCACATACTGTTTTTTTGTCGACCGGGGAAAATTGTAATAGTTCTCTTCAGCCTGTGGATTTTCAGCCAGGGCATCAATCAGATCCTGAGGTTCTACGGGTTCGTCATCCACACCTTTCAGGTTGTTCCACGATCCGTTTTCTTTCGCTCTTTCTATGGCGAACAATCCCGAAGGGGTCATCAATCCCTCTCTGATAAGATCCTCTACCCGCTTTTTATTGGTCTCTGACCAATTGCTTTTGGGTTTGCGTGGTGTGTACTTCTGCATATACCGTTCATGATCGATCCGCTTGACCATGGAATCGATCCAGCCGAAGCACAGGGCTTCCCGGACAGCCTGCTCATAGGTAATCGACTCTTTATGAACATGTTTCTTGTAATAGATGAGCCAGACCTCTCGGGCTCTGGTGCTGTTCTCCTCAAGCCAGCTTCTCCATTCCTTTCTATTTGAAAATAAAATTTCCATCGCTTCTCATTATAATTCTTTTTCCATATTAGAAAAAGGATTCTTCTCAGTTATGCCTTGCAGCTACTGATGGGGAAGTTTCAAGTATAGTGGAAGTCCTCCTAGAGGAGATTCAAAGATAATATCTTTTTTGCTATTGTCTCTATGTTTTCTGTCAAAGACCTTATTGTCTCCAGAATAGTTGACGGATTCTGTTGCAATAGTTCTTTTATATCCGCTTCGAATTTTTCCGGAATATGACTGCAATCTTTTCTGACAGTCTTATACAATTTTTTCTCCCCCGGGTGATACAGCTTATTAATAGCGAAGAGGATATCAAAATAACTTTCCAAATAGGCGGAAACCCTGTGGTTGATACTGATAAAATCATCTCTTTTGACAGCAAGAGCAATCTGGTTGAAATATGACGATTGGATCTCCATTAATAGTGGTAAATTTTTTTCAATGATATTTTTCTGCAGCTCCAAAGGGTAATCAATGGTAAACCTCTGCTGTAGAGATGAAAACCGATGAGTATTATCCAGGAGAATCTTTGATTCCAGAAAGTTCCGGCAAAAGCATGTAGAGTACCCCACTCCCGCCTGATAGTTCTCTAATATTCTTGTCAGCTGTTCCTCAATCCATGAATATGACCGGTACATAATCTCTACTTTGATGCCGCTATCTTTCATAATAAAACAGTCCTCTGTCTCCCAGAACTGATTATTGACTTCACAGTAGCTGCTTATATCCTGAATAAAAGTAGTGCGTTTTTCCACACTTAGATCTCTGTTTAAATACAGATAGAGATCTATGTCGGAAAACTCATCAATAGTACCGGTAGTGATAGAACCGGAGAGTAGTACGGCATCGATTTCATCAAAATCTTTTAACTTGTTTAAAACAGTGTCAATTACACTTTGGTATTTACCATCTATGATCATGAAAACCTCATTGGGGATTTTTACAATATTTGATATTTTCACCATATAGGGATTTTATTATTTCAGTCAATCATGAAATAGAAGTAAAAATAAAGGAAATTCACTTCACTTGTTTTAATCTTTTTCTTATCGCGAATAGGCTTGTATTTTATCAATACAACCTTTTTTAACGGCCCTGTTGATGATTGTCCATTCATTTTTTCTGGCAAAAAATAAAGCCGCGTAATTCCGCTGTCTCTGTGTTCCTGAAAACAAGTAGTATTCCAGCCTTTTTAATCCCATTCTGTTTGTTACAGAACCAAGATAGAAGTCCACAGCACGAGTGGTAGGCAGGTCGGCTTTATTGAGAGTGGACATAATCGAATCGATATCTGCCGAAGAACCTCTGTGAGATTTCTCCTTTATGGAGTTGAACAGAGAGGTATAATTCATGATATATCCCTGAGAGTTTTCTTTTTTATGAAGGAAATTTATTTTTCCGAGCAATTTTCCGAGTAAAAGCTTCTCTTCTTCCGTAAACCGGGAACACATGGCCAGAATTTGCTGGTTATATGTGGGAATAAGTGTATTTAAAAGCTCCTGCCCTTTTACGGTCAGAGTCAGTTTTTTTCTACGGCCATCTTCAAAATCCCGATTAATGGATAAGAGGCCTCTTTCAGATAAGCTATCAATAGTACGTGTAATGGCAGGTCGGCTTTTTCCTGTAATTCGAGCAATATCTTTGGGGCTGATTATTCCATCGGATGATTCGGTTATGGCCAGGAGAATGGAGAGTCTGGCCTGAGACATATCCAGCGGTCTCAGATAAGTCTCCAGGTCATTTAAAAGCCACATTCCGCTTTGTAGAACACTGAGCATAGTATTAAATGTTAGATCATCAAGTTTTTCCATAAATATAGTTAACATGTTAACTATTTTTTGATAATTGTCAATGATCACCTGCAGGACCTTACCCATACAATGAATTTAACAGTAAATTCAGACATATATTAAAAGCACTTCTTTTTCTATAATCAATGGGCTTTTTTTATTTTCATTCCGATTATTATGGCAAAGATACCAAAAGGCAAAGTGAGTAAACCACTGATTAGGGTTGCTGTATTTAAAAATTTATTACCTAGTGCTAATCCGATAAAGGCAATAATTGACAATAAGGAACATATTTCCAGAATAATTCCAAATGCTTTTTTTATACCGCGATCGAAGCAATATCTGTATCCAATAAAAATTCCCCCTAAGGCAAAAAAGGTATATCCCAATTGATTTAAATAATAAGGTAGTGAATTAAAATTCCCAAAATACCATTGAGCGGCGGAATTGACATCTGAATTAAGTAGATTTATAAAATATATGTACTGTGATGTATAGGAAATAGTAACAAACACGACATAGGGAATCATAAAAATAATTCCCATTAAACTGAATATTACCGTCGTCTTTTTTGTTTCGATGAACATTGAATAGATGAGCATTAATGAAAGGATTGAAGGACCAATTACACTAGCGAGAATAAAGCTTAACTGATAAGAAACTGGATGTAATGCTATTTCTCTCAATTGCTCAGAGATAGAGCCTTCAGCTCCCGGTGCTAAAACCATTGTTATGGGCCAAAGAAATATAATGATGGAAAATACTATTCCATTAATAATTAATGCTGATCCTAATTTTTCACTATCTAATGTAATCACAAGTTCTCCTTTTCCATATTTGAATAGGGAATTCTAGAGCAGTCTTATTTGTCAGTATACCGAGAATACCAGGAAGGACATGCTCTGTAATCATTATAGTGATTCCTATTTCCCAATTTCCATAGGACTTTTTCTAATTCTTTCACTATGCGAGTGCCGATGGAACTTAAAAAACAGAAGACCTGTAAGAAGGGGCTCTTCTTTATGAACAATTTCTTAAGAGATTATTAACTCCATTTAATTTGACATTCCACCAGGCCATAAATAATTTAGAAGATAGAGAGCTTTCCAACAGCAAGAAGGAGGATCGGATATCATGAAGAAAAAAATGATTATAGTAGGAGCGGGGATTTCAGGTCTCTCTACAGGATATTACGCACAGTTAAACGGTTATGATGCTGAAATATTTGAAATGCACAATATCCCCGGAGGACTATGCACGGCCTGGACCAGGAAGGGATACACCTTTGATACGAGCATGCATTTTCTATCGGGATCGAAGAAAGGGGAACTGAAGAGACTGTGGGATGAACTGGGTATAAGCGATAATCACCAGTTTCACTATCACGACAGCAGTATGTCTATTGAGGGTGAAGGCAGGAGCCTCAGTTTTTCTACAGACCGGCTGAAAATGGAACAGCAGATGCTGGCTATTTCACCAGATGATAAGGATCTGATCAGAGAATACCTCGATCTGATTCACGGAGAGAGCCCTCTGCTGAATATGCCTCTCGATGCTCCTGAAGTGATGAGTTTTATCCGGAAGATTAAGATGATCGCTTCGATGAAACCGCTCTTTAAATTATTCAAAAAGTATTCCGGTGTCACTCTTCAGGACTTTGCTTCGCGTTTTACCGATAAATTCCTGGCCCGGGCCGTACGGTATCATATAGATTCTCCCGGCTGGCCCATGCCCGGTTTCCCCGCAGCATTCCTCAAGGGGATTGTAAAGAGCAGCGTCACCTATTCGGGCTATCCTCTGGGCGGTTCGAAAAAAGTCGTTTTCGGCATCGCTGAGAGATTTGAAAAACTGGGGGGGAAGATTCACTATAAAAAACGGGTAGAAAATCTGATACTGGAAAAGGGTTGTGCCCGCGGGATTCAACTGGATAATGGAGAGCAGCATTTCGCCGATGTCATCGTCTGGTGCGCCGATGGTCATCACCTTCACTTTGATATGCTGAAAGAAAAATATATGGACCGCAAGTTAAAACAGATGTACAGCCGGTGGACTCCCGTATTGCCTATAGTTCATGTTATGTTCGGCGTGAATATGGACCTCTCCGGGGAGCCCCATACTATTATCTACAAAACAGAAAAACCGATAAAAGTGGGGAACAGGGAGTTTGACTGGATCAATATAATGTCACACTGCTTCGATAAATCCACGGCTCCCGCCGGCAAATCGGCCATAGAGGTCTGGTATGGAGCGGATTATGATTACTGGAAAGAACTGAGCCGTGATAAAGAGCAATACAAAAGTGAAAAAAACCGCATAGCCGAGGAGACAGCTAAAGCCCTCGACGTCCGCTGGCCCGGATTTAAAGATGCCATTGAGATGATCGATGTCCCCACTCCTGTAACATACGAGCGCTATACGGGAAACTGGCGGGGATCCCCCGATGGATGGTATCTGACAGAAAGCAACTTTAAAGACCAGGGGATGAAAATGAAAGTCCGGGGATTAAAAAATCTCTACACGGTCAGCCAGTGGTGTGCCCCCTATACGGGAACCGTTTCCACATCTCTCGGCGGACGGCAGCTGATTCAGATTTTGTGCAGGAAGAATGGTGTGGAGTTTAAGACAGGCTAGGAGCCTGGATTGAAAGTAACATGATTTTTTGGGGTAGATATACTAATTCGTTTCCCAGAATTTTCACCATAATTTTGGTAGGGGAATTGTGGGTAGTAGTATGCTCCCAGAGGGAGAGGAGAAAGAGTGTTTGCTTTTTAATTAATATTGTTTTTTATGCTCTGGATCAAAAGGTGATGACTAGAAATGATCATCAATCAAATGCTCTAAGTATGTGTTGATCCAATCAAGTGATATTCTCTCCTGCTCAATTCTGCTAATCGAGCTATTACTGATTAAATACTGATAGCATTCTTTCTCCTCATCAGTAAGATGAAGATTCTCCCGAATATTGTAATTCCCCGCAGAGTGAGCATATTCTTTAAACTGATTATAACAATCCATATTCATAAAGAGAGAACGTGTCTCTGGAAACCTGGTCCGGAACATATGAAGTATGTCGAAACCCTGAGGATCCATATCCCCCCAATAGTAAAGTTTTTTTTCATTGAGCCATCGGCATTGTTCCAGAAGAACGACACTATTCCCGGAACCCCAGATTTTCAACCATCCATCCAGATCGGGGAATTGGAGAAAGGCGTATTTGTTCTCGATAAGGATGACATATTCCACATCGGGATTCCACCGGGAAAGTTCTGAGGGCAAGACGGAAAGATCCCGAAAAGGTCCAAGAGTGTTCAGATTTTCGGGAAGGAGAATACGAAAACGAAAATCGTCCTCTTTTTTCAATCCATAACGCAGCGCCAGATCCTTCTCCTCGCTGATGATTCTCTCTTCGGGAAGAACTGAGTCGAGAAGTTCTCTCAGCAGAGACTGATTATTTTCAATAAACTTAGTTGGTATGGTGAGAGAGATCTCCCGGAAGCTGAGGTCAATTGATTCATTTTGGAGAAAATAACCTATGACTTTGATCAGGTTAGGCCAGTCATTTATTCTATCAATAATTTTTTTAGGATTATCTCTGACCCAAAGATTGAGAGCGGGAACTTCCTTTATAATCATTTCAACCATTTCCTGCATTTGAGAAAATTCTTCTTTTTTACCAAGGAAATAGAGATAATCCTCCATTGAAGTAAAACGGATTGTTTTCAGGAATGACTGAGGACCTTCATTTCTGGTATTCCGACTTATCATCACCATTTCGTAACCCGGTGAGGATCCTTTCTTTTCCCCTTGAGAAAGCTCTTTGAAATTTTCTAGTCGTTTCCGGTAGGGAACTCCCTGACCAATTGAAGATCCAGTTAGATCGAGAGGAAAACACTCTTCCCCTTTCAGCCAGGTTTTTAGAATGGAAAAATATTTCCCTACGGCTTTTTTCCTAATATCGTTTATGGAGATATAGTTGTCTTTTCCCACTCTTTCTTTTTCTCCCTGTATTCGGTAAAGCTGAGTTTGTGCAGCCGCGATTGCTGATCCCGATTATCTACATAATGGACCGATTGAATATAGTCTTCCACCAGATTTATTCTATCCAGGGGAGTCACGACCATCAATTGGAGATTTAGGTTCCTGAATAGGTTCATAGCATAAGATGAGTTCTCCGGATCCACTTTGCTGAATGCCTCATCAACCATTACAAATCGAAATGACCTGTCTCCACCATCATTAATCCCGAACTGATAGGCGATAGCCGAGGCTAGTATGGTATAGGCCAGTTTGGCCTTTTCACCCCCCGACAGACTGTGAGAATCCTGATAAAACTGCTTCTGTTTGTGGTCTTCCATGTACTTTTCTTCGGCTGCAAACTCTAGCCAGTTTCTTACATCGAGGACTTTCTGCCTGAAAGGCTCATTTTCCTTCAACTCTTTTATCAGAGCCTCCATGCGATTGAAACAGTTTTCCAGTTCTGCTTCATCTCCCACGGCCAGTTTGGCCACATCTCCCCTGGCATGTTTCAAGTCACTTTTAAATTTAACTATGGCCACATCCCGGGTATCCTCACCGAGCAGGCATATATAGGTGTCGGGATTTTTATCGTATACCAGTTTTGCCAGCGATGTATTCAGTTCCTTAATACCGGATCTGATATTCCGTACTTCCCTGTCAAGAGATTCCTGAAACCCGATCAGATCTTCCTGCATCCTGTTATTCAGAAATTCCCTGAACTTTCTCCTGTACTGGGGAAGTCCATCGGTTTTTAATTCTTTGAAATAGCTTTCGAAAGCGGAAATAAACTCCTCGCGAGGTTCCAGATGAGCCGTTTCCCCTCTCCAGCCGGGAAACAGATCGAGAACTCCACCTTTAGGATTGAGAAAATCATTCATTTGGCGGATGAGGTTTTTACTCTCACTGGTATATTTATCACTTAACCGTTCATACTGATCTGTCAGTGTTTTCTGAATTTCCTGTTCTTTGACCAGCCAGGTTTCAAAAGCCAGCGATTTATCTTCGGGCAGATACACATGGAGCAATTCATCCATTATATCTTTATTTCCCGGGTCTTCTTCAGATAAATCAAGGCCTGTTTCCAGTTTTTCACTATGTTTTTCTATATCCTGAAGAACTCCGACTATGCGGCCTATATTCTGCTGCTCTCCGTCACTTTGCTTCCGCTTCTCTTCAATTTTGTTTTCCAGTGTTTTCCGCCGGTCTTCCAACTCCTGTAAGCTTCTCGATTGTGAGAGAAGCTCATCCAGTTCTCCCTTCCGGTTTCGCAACTGCTGCTCAAAGCGGAACCAGTTTATCTCCCTGTAATCTTCAATGGACAAAATCTGTGATAACAAAATTGATCGCCCATTTATTGTATCAACCAGGTCTCGCTCTTTGGACAACTGCGATTGAAGTAAATCGGACTGCCCTTTCTTTTCCCGGTAATCCTTAGAGAGATTACGTAACTTTTCCCGATTGTCCCATCCCAGAACATAGGATGCCGGATCGCTTTTGCCTTGTCGGTCATCCTTCTCATGACGATTCTCCCTTTTTATCAATCCCTGAATGGTTAGTGCCCGTTTATGATGGGACATTTCATCGACATTATCCAGGCATGTATAGAGAAATTTGTGGACCAGATAGTTTCTGATCCAACCAAAAAAAGGACTGTCCGATTTTACTTCCAGTTTCTCAGGTAGAGTATTTTCCTTGAGTCCCTGCTGCCAGAGGCCCGATTCCCGGGCGATTTCCCTCTCATTAGCCTGGAAATAGACCAATCGGGTTTTTAGATTATGATCATTTACATAGCGGTTTACCTGTTGATAATGTCTTTCGGGAACGAGCATGCAGAGAGCGAAGTGATGTAACACTTTTTCCGCACTGTTGCGCCAATGTTTCTGCTCCTCTTTTACACGGATCAGTTCTCCGGCATAAGGGAGTTCATCTTCAGGAATCTGAAGATCCTCACAGATTCTTTCTCTGATTTTGATCCGATGACCGGGGATATTGTTCTTTCGTCCCTGCAAGGAGTGAATCTCCCCTTCAAGTTCCTCTATTTCTTTGTCGTAATCCCTTTTTTGGAACTCAAGAGCAGAATTCCGTTCTCTACTGTCAATCAAATCCCGAGATGTCCGGATTTTAAGCTCTTCCAGCTGTAAACGGTTTGAGAGAAATTCCTCAAGATTTCCGGCAGAGGGAATATCAAGCTTCCCGGCCCAATCTTCATATCGGTCGTACTGTTTACGGTGACTTTCCTCTGTTTCTTTAAGACTCTGAATCTCCTGTTTTAAAAGATTAACTTTTCCGGTAACTTCGTTGCCTTCCAGCTCCTGTTTCACCTGAAAAAGAGATTCACTAAGGTAATTCTGCTCATCCCGGAACATCTCGAACCTGTTTTCACATTGAATCTTTTTATCCAGCTCTTCTCTCTTCCTTCTTTCGAGAGCTTTTTTCTTTAAGGGGTAGAGTCCCCGTGTCAGGTAATTGCGAAGGAGCTCTTTCTCTTCAATTTCCCCATAGAGCTTTTTTACTTTTCCCGCGCTTTTAATGACAGGAGTAAGGAGCTCCAACTGTTTCTCGGCTTTTTCAATCTGGCGATGAGAACTGAGTAAATTCCTGTAATTGTCATACAACTCATCGAATCGTGTTTTCGTATCGGCTTTTTCCAGCATATGTCCCCGGATAAAGCTGTTAAGATCGCCCAGAACCTTAACACCGACTGTTTGAGCGAAGAGATTCAGGGCTTTTTCAGACCGCAATCCGAAAGCTCTTATAAAAAAAAGGCTGTACTGTTTAAAATTATCGTAAAAACGGATGTTCTTTTCCCTCTGGAGTCTTTTCTTAAAGGGAGCTGTCGATTCAAAGGGCAAAATATCAGATTGGAGGCTCAACGCCTGATCACAACTGAAGAAAAGACGCTGCATTCCGCCGGCGGAAAACCAGCGGATTTGTCCCAGCACGAGCTTTTTCCCCATCTGACTATTGGAGAAGTTTCCCATTATTATGGAATAATCTTTTTTATCACGGAGAAAATCGGTACGAGACAGCCCCTGGTTCTCTTCCCGTACATTCCCGACGGCTCCGAGAATGTAACTCTGCTCAGTCCTCTCCCGTTTTTTTTCGGCACCTGAAGACTGGTTGTAATGGCGCATATGAGTCGGGACAAGAAGGGTCACCAGAGCGTCAACCAAGGTTGTCTTTCCCGATCCGTTACTCCCCGTCAGCAGAGATGAGTGTCCCTGAGGATTAAGGGTCCATATTTTTTTATGAAAGGAACCCCAATTGTAAAATTCAAAATTGTCCAGCCGGTATCCCTGCAGCTGGTTTTCATCATCAAAGAGAGTCAACATATTCTTTCAGTTTCCTTTTAAAATCAGCCAGAAAATCCCCATCGATGCGGGATTTTATTAAAGGGAGAACCTGATACATGGGTTCCTGATTTTCCCTGGTCCTGTTTACCTGTTTTATCAGCCCGATTTCGGCGACCCGCCGTATATACTGATCCAGTTCCCGATAGAGTCGTATCTGGTCCACATTGTCTTTAAAATACAACTGAAGTCTCTCTCTTATATCACCGAGAGAGAGAAAACATTTTGTTGCATCGACAGATCCTACATCAAAAGAATCCATCTCCTCCCGAAGCAGGACACAGAGGAGGGAGACTTCAAAGCTGAGAGGATGTCGTCTTACCAACCGGGGAAGAGGAGTTTGCCCGGAATCGGTATCCGGTTCCATCTGAACCAGGTAGGCATATCCATCAGCTTCGTGCAGATGAAGTCCAAGGCCGATTTGAGAGAAATACTGACCAACAGATTTCTGATGGACAAGAAGATCATTCCACTCCCTATCCTCATGATTAATAACTCCCTTAAGAAGTTGTATGACTACAGGAGCGTATTCTTTAATTTCATTCATTTGTAAAATACCACCTTTGGAATGGACAGTGTCTTAATACAGTTTTCCAGTTCATATTCAATCTCTACCTGTTCCTCCCGGGAGATCTTAGCTTTTCTGCTTCGCGAAGCCTCTTCAATATAAGCCAGGATTTCACCAAGTCCCTTTCTCGGGGGGTAATCTCGGACAAGATCCTCAAGCCGGACATGAGAATCGCTAAGGAGAGCCTTGTGAATATTGTGACGAATATCTCTCAGGTCAACAGCCATTGGATCATATAAAACACTGAAATCTACATTTTCGATTTCACCCTCTTCAGGTAACTGATAAGAGGTCTCTTCCCGGGGCATGGAAAGGGGCCGATCCATAGGAAGGGATATTTCCGGGTAACCATCAACAAAAAGGAATTCAGGATTGTCGGGAATATTATCACCAAGATTGAGTACAGCGCCTTTTATCTCACGAATCTGCTCCCGTAGAGCATGTATCTGGTAAAACTGGTTATCCAGCAAAATGCGGTTGAGTTTCTCCGACAGTTTATGGTTTCTGTCGAGTATTTTCATACCCCCTTCATGGAGATAGAATTTCAGATCAGCGAGAAAACTGTCCTCTTTGAGGAAATCCTCTTCTCCGAGAAGTTCATAAGCCTGCCTGACCAGACTGTTAATTCCATCGTGTCCCATATCGGAAGACAGGAACTGCCAGAATGCTGCAAAACTTTTTCCCTGGGGAGTTTCAGCCATTTCTTCGGAGGCATTGAGAGTCAGGCGGAGGATGTCTCCTCTTGTGCTCTGGCGATTCATTTCCGATTCGAATAACTGACGGATAATCTCCTTGAAATTTTCCTCAACATTTCTAAAGTCAGAAAGCAGTTCCCTTGCACTTCGGCTGATTTCCTCAAAGCGTTCCCGGACCTGCCAATCTTCAAAAATATTAACCGTACCGGAAGTTTGGATTTCAGCAATTTCTCGGTCTATTTCAGCCCGTTTTTCTTTCAGCTGTTTTATTTTGATCTCCGGATCGATCTGGCTCCCCTCGACCAGTTCCTTTATGCGGTTATAAATACTGGAAAAGCGCGATTCTGTACCGATAAACTCCCGGGGTACAAGCTCTTCAAGCCATCTCATGGCCTTTTCACTATAGGAAGTCAGTTCGTAGAGAACTTCTCCTTTATCATTAGTATAACGGCGGAGATAGCGTTTTTTCTCAGAGCACCACAACTCAAGCAGTTTGCGGGCGGAGATTAAACTGTCATCATTATCTTCCTCTTCACCCGAATAATCTTCCAATGCCGCAGCAAGATAGATCTGCATTTCATCATCTTTTTTCGGTGATAGACGATCCTCGTTAAAAACCTGAAAAAGATAGGAGAGTATGAATGGTGCCCGTCTCTCTTTGACAAGCTGTAAGGCAGGATGAGAATCGGTGTAATTACTTATTTCCTGGTAATTCATCTATAGCTCTTAAAAATGGAAGTAGTGCAGCACTGTTAGTCATTGGTATATGATATAGTTATTTTATTTATATTTCTATCATTTAATTTTTAGAGAGCGTAGAATTACATTCTGCTATGTTATCAACATTAACTACAGCTTTTGGTGTCAATGTTACTCGATGTTTATTTACAGGGGACCACCCCTCTTTTCTAAGATCTTCAATTTCTTCAAAGTCATTTTCACCGCAATTCATATGAGTTCCATCTTCCCTCTTAAAGCGGTCTTATTTGTAAGTACACCAGAAAAACTTGTATAAGAGGAAAAAGCTGACGATCAATCTTGATATTTCATTCATTATTTTAAACTCCGAACTAGCATGAAAAGGTTATTAGAATTTAATACATGGTATCTTGTTACACAATTTGTGTTCTTATATTACATGTTTGTTTATAAACCTGGATTCAATACAAAAGAGACAATAATATAACCTACTAAGGCAATTATTATAGATAGAGTTATTAATATAATTTCCGGGAATAATGCATATAAGAATGTATTTTTAGTGCTACCCATTACTATTTTCAATCCTTGATATCTCAAAAATATCAGATACCCTATTGATAAAACCCCTAAATATTTTACAGGAAATAATTCCAGAATAATTGAAATGAATATAGTAACAGAACAGTAGGCTGCAATTTTTATAGCATTTAATCTATTTTTCTCAGCTCCGAACATTGGTGCAAGAAAGTTAAGAATTAGAGCAGAAATGTATATATACAATAACCAGAGACTATATATAGAAATAATAAGAAACTGACTGCTTATCTCATTCATTCCTTTGTATGGACCAATTATATACATTTCTACACTTGATACTATAATTCTGAAGATGATAATAAAAATTAAAAATGTTTTGATTATTTTTGAATAGGAGGTTTTTTCATTTTTGATGATATTCCATTCATTTTTAGTATCAAAAAACAAGGCTTTTGTTCGAATTAAAAAAATCATGTTCCGATTTCTCCTAATATATCAAAAAAATGCAAATAATATTTGTTTCACAGCTGTTTATCGCTGGCTCTGCAGATTAGTGGCTGTAGTTTATCTTTGCTTAATTTCCCCAATAGAATCTAGTATAGAATGGGACTATTATTTATATAGTTTATTTTTTTTTCAGGAGTCCCTAAGGACCGAATTTCTAGCGAGCACAGAAGCTGGATTATGAGCAGAATAAAATCCCAAAACACAAAACCGGAGATTCTGGTCAGAAGCGCCCTACACAGTATGGGTTTCCGATTCCGGCTCCATGGGAAGGTTTCAAAAAGACGATATGCCAAAGGTGTTCTTCCGGGGAAACCGGATATTGTTCTGGCGAAGTACAATACAGTTATTTTTGTTCATGGGTGTTTCTGGCATCGTCATGAAAACTGCAAGAGGGCTACTACGCCGAAGACCAGGACGGAATGGTGGGAGGATAAATTTGATAAGAATGTTCAACGGGATAAAATGAACAGAGAAATTCTGGATGCACTGGGTTGGAAGGTCGTTGTTATTCTTTAGAGTGTGAGGTTCTGGGTAAGAGTCTTGAGGAGCTTCAGGGGGTTATTGGGGAGAAGTTGAGAAATATACATTTACTCATCTGAACTCTGTTCTCTAGCCATCAATAATCTCAATTCATTTTCCAGTATTTTTTTATCGGGAATGTAGAGCTGGTATTTTGACACAAACAACTGATTAGATATCGATCCGGTGGCATAATCGACCAGGATTTCATCTTTATCAGCGGCTAGAACAATTCCTACGGGAGGATTATCATCAGGAGTATTCTCCTCTTCCTTAAAATAGTTTAGGTACATGTTCATTTGACCGATAACCTGATGATTTACTTTTCCCAGTTTTAAATCTATGAGTACAAAACATTTTAAAATGCGATGGTAAAATACCAGATCAGTATAGTAATGAGTATTATTCAGAGTTATTCGATATTGACTGCCTATAAAAGCAAAACCTTTTCCCAGCTCCAGAAGGAATTGACCGAGATTATCCAGTAACCGCTTTTCCAATTCCTTTTCGGAATATCTCTGAGTCATTGGAATTTGCAGGAACTCAAAGACATAGGGATCTTTAATGATATCATTTGATTCATTTATTATCTGGCCATTTTGCGCTAATTCCATTATATCTGATTTATCTGAACTTAAAGCTATTCGCTCAAATAGACCGGTCTGTCTTTGTCTTTTAAGCTCACGGACTGACCAGTTGTCGGAAACACATTGCTTTTCGTAAAATGATCGTGCAAGATCATCGGATATACTCAAAAGTTCAGTATAATGTGACCAGGTCAATTTGCCAGACAGTGTCTGGTAAATTGGGAATTTGATATATAATAGACGCATATACTGTAAATTTGAACGACTGAATCCTTTTCCATAACGGCTTTTCAAATCAGATGACAATTCTTTTAATAATCGGCTGCCGTATTCGGCTTTCACATCCCCCTGTTGTTCATGATCGACAATTCTCTTACCTATATTCCAATAGGTTTGTACTAATATATTATTAACCAAACGGCTAGTTCCAGAATCAATTCCGCAGTTTTTAATACCGTAAAGGTTCAATTTCTTACTGTTACCCCGGCCTACTCCGGATTTGGTCTGCAGAGCCGAAGTCCATATATCAATATTGTCGGTAATCAGAATTTTTGTGTCGGCCATTTAGAACCGCCTTCAAGAAGGACTATCTCTTTCCCCAATTCTCTAGCCAGCTCCTCTTCACTGGGAAGCAGGAGTTTATATTTACTGGCAAAAATCTGTTTTCCCTCAGTCAAAACGGAGTATTTGGCCACAGCTTCACTTTTATCGGAACAAAGAAGCAGGCCGATAGAGGGATTGTCATCTTCGCAGCGCATTTTTTCTTCAAACAGGCGGACATACATATCCATCTGTCCCACATCCTGATGAGTTAGTTTCCCCCGTTTCAAATCGATTAAAACAAAACATTTCAGGCGATAATTGTAAAAAACAAGATCGATGTAAAAATGTTCTCCGTCGATATCAAAATGCTTCTGCCTTGCCACAAAAGAGAAGCCGCTTCCCAATTCAAGAAGAAAATTCTGCAGTTCATCAATCAGAGCAGATTCTAGTTCACTCTCTGTGTACTCCGGTCGATTTTTCAACTGTAGAAACTCAAGAACATAGGGATCTTTCAGTACATCCTGAGGAACCATGGGAGCTGTTTTTTCTTGTGCTTCTATAATGACCGGTTCTTTATTTTGGCTGGAGAGAAGCCGTTCATAATAGTGTGAGTTTATCTGTCGTTCAAGAGCCCTGGTAGACCAGTTTTCTACAGCAGTTTCTTTCATATACCAGAGGCGTGCCTGCTCATTTTCCACTTTAAGAAGATGGCGGTAATGAGTCCAATTCAATTGTGAACTCACTGCGTTCACAATTGGGAAAAGGGTGTAAAATTTCTTCATGTATTGAAGATTCCGGAAGTCAAAACCTTTACCGAACTCCTCAGTGAGGTTCTGTGCAAGCTCTTTAACTA
>JAEINM010000038.1 GCA_016342385.1 Spirochaetaceae bacterium
ATTTTCCCCGAGGGCACCAGGCATAAGGGACGAGAGCTGGGGAAATTTCTAGCCGGGGCTTTTCTCCTGGCCAAAAAGAAACAGATAGATATTCTGCCCATAGCTATCGTTGACTCTGATAAGGCTTCTGAAAGCTTTATTTTTAAAAAGAAAACTAAAATTAAACTTCGTGTTCTACCCTCTATTCCACACGATCAATATAAAAAAACTCGGGAATTGAGTGCTGCCGTAAAAGAACGGATTGAGCAGGCCATCAGCGAAATGTGATATTTTTCTTTAAGGGTTTTAAAATTATTTACAGTTAAACGGGAAGAGTTTACATTAAAAGCTATGGATAATACAAATTACCTGGATACAATCGCAAACCTCTGTGTGGAAAATGGAAAATTACAGGCAATTATCGAATCCAGCACAAATGGCATAATTGAAATTAACGGAGAGGGTGATATTCTCTCATCAAATCCCGCTTTTTATCAGATGATCAATATAAATCCCCAGGACAGTGATCTGGTTAATCTCTGTGATATTTTATCTTCATTGGAATTGAAAGATGAATTGAAGACATTACTGGAAGGTGATGAAGATCTACTTGTAAAAGGTTTTCATTCTTTTATTGGAAACAGTGAACAGGGTGAAGAGAAATATTTTGAAATAAAATTTTCCAGAGTTCCCGTAATGGATCATTTCTATATAATCGGAATAGTCAAAGACAAAACTGATATAATGAAAGCCCTTTCAAACAGGGAGGATTTTATAACCTCTCTACTCAATATTATACATGAAATGAAAGTGGATAACCGGGATTCCATTTATCACATCGCTTCTCTTGTTGAACTGAGAGACAATACGACGGGGAAACATCTTGAGAGGGTAGAATCCTACACTAAAACACTGGCCACAGAGTATATGAATACCTATGAAGATCGTGACAAGAGACTCACTCATACTTTTGTCGATGATATGGCCGTTTCCTCCATTCTTCACGATATCGGAAAAGTTGCCATTTCTGATGCCATTTTACAGAAACCGGATATTTTGACCAGGGCTGAATATGAAGCCATTAAAGAGCACACTATCATTGCCGGAGAAGCCTTGAAAGAATACAAGGGACAGAAAGATTTTCTGGCTATGGGAAGGGAAATCGCCACATACCATCATGAGAAATGGAATGGTCAGGGATACCCTTCAGGCTTAAAAGGGGAAGCCATACCTCTCTCGGCCAGGATTGTGTCCCTATGTGATGTCTATGATGCTCTTGTCTCCAAAAGACCATACAAAGAGGCCTATAGCCATGAAAAAGCTGTCGAGATTATTAAAGAGGAGAGAGGCCGTTCCTTTGATCCGGAGATAGTTGATCTCTTTCTGAAGATCCATAGAGAATTCCTGAAAATCAGGCAGGAATACAAGGATTCATAATATAATATTCTATATCAACTGGAATTTTCTTCCTTAATAACATCCTCTTTTTTGTGATCAATCAGGTTGGGCAGAGCCCCTTTCTCTCTTAAAAGCGCTTCCATTTTTCCCGGAGCCGGTCCCATTATAGACATAAGTTCCTTCTGGGTCTTCTGGAGTATTTTCAGATCATCTTCCGAAATCTCCAGGGGTTTAAAATCATCGGATTTCATAAATTCCTCAATTCGTCCCTGTATGCCTTTAAAGAGATCACTGTCCAGAAATGAATCGAGCCAGGGGAAATCCAATTCCTCTTCAGAACTTTTTTCTTCCCGCATTAAATCGGCAATATTCTTGTTTATACTCTCTTTCTCGAGATTTCCTATCTCAAGAGCTTCTATCTGACGGTATAATTCTGCAATAACTTTATTTTTACCTTCCAGCTGCTTTTTATGCTCCATATGGCGTTTTTTATCTCTTTTTTTAAAATAGCGCATATAGGAACCCAGTTCATCGGCGTCTCCCGCCAGTCTGTTGAGAATTGAGGATAAGCGGACTAGAAGATCATTGTTCATTTCGTAAGGATATCGCACCCGATGGTCAATCTCTCCCCATGCTTCTTCAAATAAAGTTCTGACCTGCACTTCAACGAGAAAATTCTCATTTTTAGGTCTTGTTTTTAATGTGTAGTGAACAGAGCGGTAACCGAATTTATGCTCTTTAATCTGGCAGTTGTTTCTCTTATAGAAATTGATAATTCTATCACTGTCTCCATGCCTGACAAAAGCCACCGGGGCTTCTGCAAGATCCCAGTTTTCGCAGAGGTATTTATGTATATTGAGCCAGTCCTCTTTAAAAAGGTGGAGGGCCCGTATCCCGATAAGATCTTTTATCTCTTCCCGGAAATTTTCACTATTGATATTCCTGTTTTTATCTTCAGATTTTTTTCGTACGATTTTTTCCATGAGGTGTTCAGCATTTTTCAGCCGGTAGTTAATGGAGTGAATCACCGGGCTGCTTATCATCTGATCCACAACGAAGCGACCCACGGCATCCAGTGTTTCCTGCATCTTTTCGTATTCTTTTTTTATGGATTTCAGTTCCGTCCAGTTTGTACCGGCATTCTCCAGAATCTCATCAGACAGGTTGTATTTCACATAGAAGTCATTTTTTCTCATCTCTTTAAAATAATCTCTTGCCTATCATTCGTCCATAAAAGTAATATGTTTTTTATGTATAGAGAATTTACCGGTTTAGATGAAGCCGCCCTCGGACCGGTTTTGGGCCCCTACTGCTGTGCCCTCGTCTCATTTCATATTCAAAATGACAGGGAATTATTCGACCGGTTTTCTTCCTTTAAAGATGTTAAAATCGGTGACAGTAAAAAGCTGTACACTTCTGGTAAATCAATTGGGGAACTGGAGAATACCGCCTTAAGTTTTACCTCATTGTATACTGGTCGAGTTCCGGAAACATTATTTGAATTACTGGAAGAGTTAATAATGGATAAAAGATATTTAAAGGATATTACCGCCATTCCCTGGTACACAGATCTGTCGCAATTAAAACTGCCTATTGCTTGTGAGAGAGCAGCCATTTCAAAAAATAGCACTTCACTCAATCATTTCATGTCAGAACAGGAAATTGAGCTGGATCGTGTCGTACTCGATGCTGTACCGGCAAAAAGATTTAATCAGCTGTTATCAAAAGGACTGAATAAAAGTCAGGTTTGTCAGGAAATAATATCACCATTGTTGTCTGGGAATTTTAATTCAGGCAGCCGAATAACTGTCGACCGGCAGGGAGGACGCCGTTATTACGGAGAGTGGCTGGTCGATATTTTTCCGAAAAAGCCTCTTTCAATTATTCAGGAGACCCAGGATCTCTCCTCTTATAGTGTGGATTCATCCACGATCCGGTTTCAGGTCAAAGGTGATGACAAATATCTGGAAACTGCCCTGGCTTCTATTTTCTCAAAGTATACACGGGAACTGATGATGATCTGTTTTAATAATTACTGGTCCAAGAGAGTTCCCGGGATCAGGAAAACCGCCGGTTATCCCCAGGATGGAAAACGGTTTATCCGGGATCTTGAGAGCAGAAACATAGATTTTGACAGACAGATACTGATACGAGTCAGGTAATTATGAAAATGAACATGAGGACGTTAAAGGAAAGATGACAACCGGCCGGAAATATTCCTGTAAACAGACCTGTTTTGCAGAGAATATCATTGACAGTTCTTTTCTCTTTTCCTATCATTCTGATTTAATCATGTATATTAATGAATCTATAAACAGAAACAAAAGGCTTTTTTATTATGTATAGACCGGAAATTAAAGTATTAGACTGCACCATTAGAGATGGTGGGTTGATAAATAACCATCAATTTGACATGGATTTTGTAAAAAAGGTATATCGCGCCTCTGCCGGAGCCGGTATCGATTATTTTGAAATCGGCTATAAGAATTCAAAAGATCTTTTTTCTACAGAAGAATACGGTCTTTGGAAATTCTGTGATGATCATATTATTGAAGAAGTGATTCAAGGTATTGAATCAAAAACAAAGATTTCCTGTATGGTCGATATCGGAAGGGTCAACATGGATGACATTAAGAATGCCGATGAATCTCCTGTGGCTATGATACGTGTCGCCTGCTATGTAAAAGATATCGATAAGGCTATTGCCATGGCGAATGGGTTTTATGAAAAAGGCTATGAGACCTGTATAAACATTATGGCCATATCGAGGGATCAGGGACCGGAACTGGATGAAGCCTTTGAACAGATTGAGAGAGAGAGCCATGTCATCGCTGTTTACCTTGTGGATAGTTTCGGCTACCTCTATCAGGAAACAGTATCAGCACTGACCAGAAGAGCAAAAGCGATTATTAAAACGAAAGAAGTG
The DNA here is from genome assembly GCA_016342385.1 of Spirochaetaceae bacterium. GTDB lineage: Bacteria > Spirochaetota > Spirochaetia > DSM-2461 > DSM-2461 > Spirochaeta_F. The sequence continues at coordinate 4,304 of JAEINM010000038.1, forward strand.
GGTGTGCATTTTCATAATAACCAGCAGCTTGCTTTTGGAAATACAATAGAAGCGATAATTGACGGAGCCAATTATCTCGATGCAACCATTTACGGGATTGGCCGGGCCGCGGGAAACTGTAACCTGGAACTGCTTTTAGGTTTTCTGAAAAATCCAAAATATGATATCCGTCCCTTACTGGATTTTATAAGCACAGATATGCTGAAGCTGAGAGAAGAGATCGAATGGGGTTATATTTTACCCTATGCACTAGCCGGCATGATGAATGAGCATCCTCGATTAGCCATGGCACTGCGGAACAGTGACGGTAAAGAGAATTACCGGGAATTCTACGAAACCATGCAGAGTACTTCCACAGATTGTCTTTAATTCCGGCGGGTAGTCTGTTATGATCACATTGGATGGGTCGGCTAATGTCTTTAATGATCAGAATCCCAGATCATCTAAAATAGATTATTTAATAAGAAGGAATAAATTTTGAAAAGCACAGTAAAAGTTGGAATCATTGGTTACGGAACAATTGGTATGGGTACGGCAAAGATTCTTGTTGAGAACAAAGACCTTATTTCAAAACGAACAGGAAAAGAAATTATTCTGGAAAAGCTCGTCGATCTGGATATTACTACTGAGAGAGAGTTCCAGATTGATGCATCTCTTCTCTCTACAGATATCAATGATATTTTAGAGAATGATGATATTGATATTGTTGTTGAAGCTATTGGTGGTACCAATCCGGCTAAGGCTTTTATTGAGAGAGCTTTAAAAAATAAGAAGAGTGTGGTCACTCCTAATAAAGAAGTCATAGCCAAACATGGAAGGGAGTTAATGATCCTGGCTGAGGAAAACGGTGTAGATCTGTTTTTCGAAGCTGCTGTGGGAGGCGGAATCCCCATAATCAGACCTCTTAAAATGGGAATCGGTGCTAATAATGTCAAAGAGATTTATGGAATTGTTAACGGAACGACAAACTTTATACTGACTAAAATGACCGACGAAGGTGGTGATTTTGGAGAGACACTTAAGGAAGCTCAGGAACTCGGTTATGCCGAGGCTGATCCCACGGCTGATATCGAGGGATATGACTCTTCATATAAACTTGTTATTCTGTCAATACTGGCTTTCGGGGCAAAAGTTGATTTTGAGAATATTTACTTTGAGGGTATTTCCAGTATCTCAGGCAGAGATAATATGTATGCCAAAGAGTTTGGTTATGAAATAAAACTTCTTGCTGTAGGTAAGGAGATAGATGGGAATCTGGAGCTGAGAGTTCATCCCACATTTGTTCCTCTGACTCATCCTCTGGCAAACGTGAAGGGTGTCAATAATGCCATATATGTCAAAGGTGATTATGTGGGCGAGACTATGTTTTACGGTCCGGGAGCCGGTGCCGAACCGACAGGTTCAGCTGTTGTCGCCGATATTCTCGATATTGCCTATTCAATTGATGCTCCGCTGAACAGACGCAACCTGAGGACTGATTTTGACATTATGAATATTGTTGATCGGGGAGAATTTGTCTCGGAGTATTTTTTCAGGGTCGATTGTGCCGATGAGTGCGGGGTTCTGGCAGCAATATCGGGTATTTTAGGCAAGCACAATGTTTCTATTAAATCGGCACTGCAGAAAGATCAGACGGAAAAAGGCTCAGAACTTGTTTTTATTACCCATGATGTGAAAGAGTCTTCTATACTCAAGGCCATGAAGGAAATTGAAAACCTTGATTCAGTTTTTAAGGTGTATAAATTTATTAGAGTGGGCGTGTAGTTCTGGGGATAAATCCTTTTGCTCCCAAAAAAAGCCTCTTCAGTGAAGAGGCTTTATATAAGAATCTATTGTCCTTTTGAAAGGATTTGAATGTTGAGACAGGGCATGCCCTGTCTCAACAATTATTTCTTATTATGCAAAATGAGTCTTTATTTTTTTAACGACCGCTTCCGGAACAAATCCGAATTTCTTCTGGAGAACACCGGCAGGAGCAGATTCACCAAAGTGATCAATTCCTATGGCCAGTCCATCAAATCCGACAAATTTCCCCCAGCCATATGTTGTAGCGGCTTCAATAGAGACACGTTTTGTACAGGATGGAGGAAGAACAGAATCTCTATAGGTTCTGTCCTGTCTTTCGAAAATCTCTCTCGATGGCATAGAGACTACCCGTATTTTCCTACCCTCTTTTCTCAGCATATCCGCTGAATCGAGAGCCAGGTTCACTTCCGATCCCGTGGCAATGAAAATCATATCATAACCGGCATCTTCACTTAATACATAGGCACCTTTAGTCATGTCTATTTTTCGGGCCAGTTCCGGTGCCAGGGGAGCGAGGTTCTGTCTTGTCAGGACGAGAGCGACAGGTCCTTTACTTCTGACAGCGGTGTTCCAGGCGTGTGCTGTTTCGTTGGCATCGGCCGGTCTGATCACCGTCATATCGGGAATAGTTCTCAGCATTGGCAGCTGTTCTATCGGCTCATGAGTCGGTCCGTCTTCTCCCACGAAAAAGGAATCATGAGTAAAAATATAGACCTGATTCAGTTTCTGAAGGGCTGCCAGTCTCATGGCCGGTTTCATATAATCGGAAAAGACGAAGAATGTTGATGAATAGGGAATGCCCGTTCCGTAAAGGGCCATCCCGTTGGCAATCATGGCCATACCCAGTTCTCTTACACCAAAATGAAGATTTCTCCCCTCATAGGATCCAGCCTGGAAACTGGGTTCACCCTGTATGTCCGTTTTAGTTGAAGGGGCAAGGTCTGCGGCCCCACCGAAGAGTGCCGGTACAAGTTCAGCCACTTTCTGAAGCACAGCTCCACCTGAGGCTCTCGTGGCGATTGGTGAATTTACGGGAGTAACAGCAAGAAGTTCATCGAGCAGGTTTTCGGGGATAGTTTTTTCAGTCAGAGCGGTAATTAATGCCTTCCTGTCGGGATTTGCCCTTTTATAGGCTTCGTATTGTGCATCCCATATAGAGGCTTCCTCTTCCAGTTCTATGACTCTTTTGTGAATTTCTCTCTTTACATCATCGCTAACGGCAAAGGCTTCACCTGGGACTCCCAGAGCTTTTTTGGTGGCCGCCAGTTCATCGGCTCCCAGTGGTTCCCCATGTGCCTTGGGAGATCCGCCTTTATGGGGAGCACCATAAGCGATTGTTGTTTTACCCACAATGAGAGTCGGCCTGCCATCTCCGTTTCCGGCCTCCGCCAGAGCTTTATCGACCTGATCCAGGTTGTTGGCATTTTCCACATTGATCACTCGCCAGTTATAGGCCTCGAATCTCTTGGTCACATCTTCTGTAAAGGATTTGTTGGTATTTCCCTCAATGGTAATGCTGTTGTCATCATAGAAAACAATCAGGTTGTCCAGTTTCAGGTGACCTGCTAGAGAGGCAGCCTCTGCCGTTGTTCCCTCCTGCATACAGCCATCTCCGGAAATGACATACACTTTCTGGCCAGCAAACAGATCTGTTTTATCAAGACCTGTTCTGGCGGCAAAATTCTTAGCGGCAATGGCCATACCGACAGCAGAGGCGAATCCGCTTCCCAAGGGGCCGGTGGTACAATCCACTCCTGCCGTATGTCCAAACTCGGGATGTCCCGGAGTCAGGCTGCCCAGTTGTCTGAATTTTTTTATTTCCTCTATAGAAAGCCCGTATTCGAATAAATGGAGCAGAGAATATAGCAGCATAGATCCGTGCCCCGCAGAGAGGACAAAGCGATCTCTTCCTATCCAGGTCGGATTTTTGGGATTGTGCCGCAGATATTTTTTCCAAAGAGTATAGGCAAAATCCGCGCATCCCATAGGCATTCCCGGATGACCGGAATTAGCTTTCTGAATTGCTTCTGCAGATAAAATACGTATTGTATCGGCTGCCAGTCTGGCAGTGTCTCCATTTTTAGTCATTTTTATTATTACTCCTCAAATTGTATATTATATAAGTATAGGATCTGTATTGCGGTCTCTATTTTTCAAAATGATTATATCTTTCTTTTCAGCAGGTTTTCAATGTGCTTTATATGCTTTGTGAATTCTTTCTCTTTTGATGTCACCATTTTGCAATAATCACATGTTGGAATATTTTGAATCTTCTGTCAAAGAGGACCGTTTTATCCAGTAAACTGATAAAAATCTTCTGATATAAGGTCTACAACATCTTCACAGCTCAGTTCTTCAATGGAATATTGAGTCAGAAGTATCACCATCATTGACCGGGCATAGGGCGTATTGAGGTTCTTTCGGCATCTTTTATCGATTATCTCGAGATTTTGCGCGGCTTTAACAGCAATTGTCTGCAGCAGGGCATAGGCGTCCTCAGACAGTTTCGCATTAAGGCAATAGTTTTCGAGTCTGCCGCCATTTCTGTATTCCGGAAAGTTTTCCAGCCCCAGAAAGCGCAGAAACCAGTCAGAACGGAAGTGACCTATGGCGGCGGTGATCCCCATATAGTCGGCAATTATTTCGTCATGAAGATGATTCTCCATTGAACCGAGAATACGTTTGGTGAAATAATGAGTACATTCATGTTCTCGGCGGATGATCAGAGATAGTTCTGCCCATTTTTTTTCTGATAGTTGAAGTTCCGACGGGGCAACGCCACTGTAGGGACTGGAGCTCAATATGATAAATCTATCTTGATACAGCCTTTTGTCTGCTATGATCCTTTTAAACTCGGCATCCCACTTCAGACCCATAAAATCGTTAGGATTATTATTCATCCATACACTTTTCAAACAGTTAATACGGTCCCAATTGTTCAATCCGGCGATCATGATGGCTCCCATACTGTCAGGGATTTCCAGTGGTTCATTCTTAGCGCTGAGAGCTTGAACCAGTGAAATAAAATCATTGCGGTTTTCGGCGATAATAACAGGGATTTTTCCCGCTTGAGATTCGTGCATTGAGAGTTGCAGTTTATCAGGATCCTCTAGTATGAGACCAATCGCTTCAGGGATATCCTGTACAGGAGTCCCTTTCAATGTTGCCGATCGATAATATTCTAATGTGCTTATCTTTTCTCTGATAGGAAAGTTCAGTTGCGGAAGACGCTTTTTCAGGCTTGAAAATGTTCCATTTTTTTGGGCTTCCGCTGTATATTCATCCCAAACAGACATCTGAAGTTCGTCCTCCAGGGGGAGGTTCGGTAGTGATTGAAGATCGATCCTGGCAAAATTCCTTTTGTTATAGACCAATAGTTCTTCTATCGTCTTATGGGAAGCTCCAAGGGCAATGAGAATCTGGCGTCTACTTTTCTCCATTTTATTCCCTCATATTATTCAATATCTCTATTCTATATGAATGTCTCTAAATAATATCACGATAACTTCAAATCCCATAGAAGGAAGCCCCTTAATAAAAAAGTGGAATATACATAGGCTTTGAGATTATAGTTTTTAAATAGGGGGAACTAATATTTACTGATTCTTCCTATACAAAGGAAATACCGATGAAAGATAAAGAAAACATGGGGAAGGGTATAATAAGATTACGATTTGCTCTACCGGCATTTTTTACATTGTTTTTAGTCATTACAGGTGCTACTATTTTTTCTGTTAATTTCATTTTTTCTATAAACTCTCTTGAAAGTGTTGCTTTTGAGTATCTGGCTCAGATTGGTACTACTGTAGTCGAGAGGACTGTTAATCATCTGGAACCGGCAGCAAAAATGGCCAGGATAAATTCCAGAATTCTCAATCCTCTCAATTTTAAGGATGACTTTCTACACCTTTTTAATACAATCACTATCCCTCAGTTCTATAACTATTCTCAATTTGCCCTAGTCTATTATGGATCAGAAGAGGGCGATTTCTGGTTAAACGGCCTTGATCCCGATGGCACCATATCTACACAGACAATAAATAGACTGGTAGATGATGCTGACTCCGATAAATTTTTAAAAGATCTACAGTCTCAAAGGGAATCTCTTTCCCCTAAGGCATTTGAAGACGCTCTGGTTCCCTATCTTCATACAAGTATTCTCTATCGGGATTCTGCTGGTGATGTAATCCGGGAAGAAACCGTTCCCGATTATATTTATGATCCGCGATGGAGGCCGTGGTATAAGAACGCCAGTGAAAATAACACAGTAAGCTGGACTGGAGGATATCAATTCACTTCAAGTGGCCGGTTTTATGCCTCGGGAAAAACAGGTGTAACAGTTTCATCACCGGTCTATCATCGAGATGGGAATCTTGCCGGGGTGGTAGGGGTGGATATATTTCTCGAAGAGCTGACCAGTTTTTTAAAGAGGCTGGGAATTTCAGAAAAGGGCCGTGCATTCATTGTCTCACCCCGGGGAGAATTGATTGCCTTTGGAAATTTAGCTCTGGGAAATAATTCTCAACCCGAGGTATTATCCTCTCTTGATAATCTTTCAGATCTTCCGGCAAAGACCTCATTTTCTATCCTTCAGAAGAGATTTGAAAATATTGATGATGTGATTTCTCTCAATGATGCGATGCAATTCCGTTTTGAAACAGATGATGAGCAATATTTAGCCTACTATGCCCCTGTGCCGGAAGAATCAGGTCCTCCATGGATGATTGGAGTTATTGCTCCGGAAGATGATTTTATCGGAAACCTGAAAAACAAACTGCTCATTACATTGTTTATAACAATTGGAGTCCTGTTTTTCATGGTTTTTATTTCTATTCTTATCGGGAATAAAATAACACTGCCCATAAAAAACCTCATGGAAGATGCTTTATTGATTAAAGACCTCGATCTGAACTACTCGACTCAAATACCCAGCGCATTTACAGAGATTGCCGATATGAATGCCGCCTTTCAGAATATGAAAGTCGGCCTCAGGTCTTTTAAAAAATACATCCCCGGCGATGTTGTGCGATATTTGATCCGATCGGGAAATGAAGCGGTTTTAGGAGGAGAGGAGAAGACATTGACGATTTTCTTTTCCGATGTAGCCGACTTTACCGCTATTAGTGAGAAGTTGACGCCGGGAATTCTCGTCAGTCACCTCGGTGATTATCTTGGAGAATACAGTCAGATTATACAGGAGTCTAAGGGGACTGTTGATAAATATATAGGTGATGCTGTAATGGCCTTCTGGAATGCACCGGGAGATCTTCCTGAGCATGCCTATAAAGCCTGTGGAGCAGCACTGAAATGTATAGAAAAACTGGGTGATCTGCATCATATCTGGGCGGAGGCTAATCTTCCAATACTTCATACGAGAATCGGAATACACACAGGGAATGTCATTGTGGGGAATATGGGTTCCAGTGAAAGATTAAATTATACAATTATTGGAGATCCTGTTAACCTTGCCAGCAGGCTTGAAAGTCTGGCAAAGGTGTATGGAGTCGCTATTCTCGTTTCAGAGGCGACGAGAAATCTTGTAGAAGATTCATTCTTATTCAGGAAAATTGACAGGGTTATTGTGTTGGGGAAAACAATTCCTGTTACCATCTATGAGCTTATAAGTACTAATCGCGGGGGGGCACCTCCCATAAGGAAATGGGTAGAAATTTTCGAAAAAGGTCTCGATGCCTATTTTGCCCAAAACTGGAGTCAGGCATATGGATACTTTTCAGAATCATTGGAGATTCATCAGGGAGACAAGGCCTCTCTTCTATATTTAAACAGGATTAAGTATTACAAAAACAATCCTCCCTCTTCTGATTGGGATGGAGTTGCCAGATATAAGAAAAAATAGGGGGAAGACAACCATTGGAAATAAAAAGAAAGATAGTGATTTTTATACAGATAATATTGTTTTCACAATTGATTTTGGCTGAAGATTTTTCTAATTTACCCCCGGATATTCGGGCGATCAAAGAGAGAGGCTATATAATAGTATCCATGTATTACAAGGATGTCATTCCCTTCATGTTCCACGATCAGGATGGGAACTTTATCGGTCATGAAGTTGAGCTTGCAAAGAAAATTGCCGAAACACTGGGAGTCGGATATCAATTTGACCGTTCTCCCCAGACCTTTGATGAGATTGTAGACCTTGTTGCCGAAGGAAAAGCTGATATGGCTATTTCTCTCTTAAGCAGGACTTTAAGCAGAGCTCAGAGTGTGAGATTTACAAAACCCTATATAATATTAAGGCCGACTCTTCTCATTAGTCGTCTGGCCGCATCGCGCTATGATCTGGATCCTTTACAACCGGTTGCTTCGATGAGTGCCTATCCCTTGAGCATTGCTGAAAAACGGGGAACCTCATATGTAGATAAGGCGAAATCTCTCTATCCTGCTTCTTCTATAGAAGAATATACAGAGTGGGAGGATGCTATTGATGCTGTTCTGGATATTAATAATCCCGCGGAAATTGTTATCCGTGATGAAATTGGAATCAAAAACTATATCTCTGAGTTTCCCGAGAAATCAATCAATCTTCAAATGATACCCATCGCAGATGAGAGATATGAGGATCCTCTTGCCATTGCCGTCAATAAGGATTCTGTTCATCTGCAGGAATGGCTCAATCTGTATTTTGAACAATATGGTATAACGGGAACGGCAGATAGGCTTTTAGCTCCCTATGAGAAATATTATGAATAAAAGATTCTTTGTTTTTTTTCTTTTATTTATCTCTTATCAGAGTCTTTTCTCTCAAGATGCTTTCGAGCGAATTCGTGAAAGTGGTTATCTCAAAGTCGGAATCCTGCATGAACCTGTTTATCCTTTCATCTATTATGATCAGAATGGAGACCTGTCAGGTTTTGAAATCATCAGATCCCGGGGAATAGCATCCTTTCTGGGAGTGGACGTGCAATTCAAAAGATATTCTCACATGGATGAAATTAAGATCGCACTCAATAATGGGGAAATTGATATCTCTTTTCATAAAAGATTTAGAACCTTGAGTGATGGTCTGGAGTGTTTTCTCACCTTACCACTAGCAGAATTGGATATGGCATTGGTTATAAATCGGAAAGCTTATGCCGCTCTGAAAGGGCATCCCAATAAAAAACAGAGTTTTCTCGATGGTGATTTTGATGCGGCAACAATGGATCAAGAGAGTTTTCTGAGGAGTTTTACAAAAGAGTTTCCCCATTTGAATTTGGCTGGATCCGAAAAGGCCGATGTTCTCTGGAATGATATTATAACCGGAAGAGAAGTTGCTGTATATGTAGACGAATCAAGAGCCATATCTCTTTTTAATGAAAATCCCGTTCTTGGCTTAACCCTCATATATTTACCTCTGGGAATCTCTCAGGAAGTTGTCGGATTGATATCCTGGAGGGAAAGTTTTTTCCGTGACTGGGTAAATATTGTTATTGAAGGGTGGGGAGAACCACGAAATATGCAGGAAATATTGGAGATTATTGAAGGAGAAACATATGAGTGAAATGGAAAACATACAACAGAGACCACTATTGCTGAAAATTCTAAAAAGTCCATATCTAATTATTTCTGCTATGATAGGAGGGATCCTAATGGGGGTATATGCCCCGGATGCCAGTACAATAATCGCACCTGCCGGAACAATATATCTCAATCTTTTAAAGATGACAATATTTCCGATTCTTATATCTGCTATTATAACGTCAATAGGACATGTCTTCGGCAATAAGGAAACCAAGATTTTTCTGGGGAGAATTTTAACATATTCTTTTCTATTTCTTTTTATTATCAGCATCATTTCTGTCATTTTTCCCTTAATCATTCAACCGGGATCAGGCTTAAGCGAGTCTGCAAGAATTACTCTGGGAAAAACCTTAAGCGCCGCTGATCAGAGTGGTTCCAGCGCTTCTTATTTCCAGGAAAAACAGGGATTTGTGAGCTTTCTCGGGCAGATGATTCCTCAAAATATTTTTGATTCCATGGGTAAGGGGCATAGTCTCCAGATATTGTTTTTCAGCATACTTCTGGGAGTCGCTACAGGTGCCCTGCGGGACAATAATCGGAAAACTCTATTGGGCTGGACGGAAGCTCTTTTTAAAGCTTTTTTTTCCATTATCGAGTGGATAATGTATCTTCTGCCTTTTGGCCTTTTTAGTCTTATGGCAGGACAAATAGCTAAATCCGGGCTTGAAACGATCTTCGCAATGGGAATGTTTGTTATGGTCATCTACCTGGTTTCATTAGTCATATTTCTGGCATCGGCGGTTATAATCTCTATTTCCACTAAAGTCAGTTTCTATAAAGCCATTTTCAGTCTTAAGGATGCACTACTCATAGCCTTCGGAACACAGAGTACTTTTGCTTCCATGCCTGCCACAATTAACGGTCTGTCAAAAGAGCTCAAAGTGGATGAGGAACTTGTCAACCTTGTAGTTCCCCTGGGATCTGTCATAAATCGCTTTTCAATGATTATTACATATGGTGTTGCCACAGTATTTGCTGCCCAGCTTTATGGAGTTTCTCTGGGGGTTGCAGACATTTGTCTGGCTCTTGTATTAATTGTCCTTGCGGCTATAGCCGGGGCGGGAACGCCGGGAATAGTCAGTCTCGCTATGATCAGTATCATCTTTACACCTCTCGGATTACCCAGCAGTGCCCTTCTCGTTTTACTGCTTGCCATAAATCCGGTCACTGAACCAATTACAACAATGACAAATATCTATGCTGTTGCAGCTTCTACAGCCCTGATTGCAAAAAAGAAAAAGGAACCTCTTGTTGAAGAAGTTGAATAGACCTCTTGTGACCATACTTTCCGGAGGTCTCTCTTCAGAAGATTATCTCTCAAGAAGGTCCTGCCGGGTCGTCTATGATTCTCTGATAGATAGCCCGTTTAACCTGGAAATACTGGATTGGCACAAAAATGGTACCGTGGAAAAATTATCAGAACCGGGAGGGGTTGTGTTATTTCGCTGGCCCAGTCTGCAAAAGTGTTTTGAACAATACAATGGGGATGTTGTTTTTAACTGCCTCCATGGAGAAAATGAAAGTGCAGGGCAGATTCAGGGGTTTTTTACAATTTTGGGTATCCCCTATACAGGAAATGGACTGGCTTCCAGTGTAATTGGTATGGATAAGATGATTAGTAAAGATATTTTCAGACGTCTGGAAATTCTCACACCTATGGATTTTTTATTGGGACATGTGTATTCGATAATTCCTCAGGATGCTTTAGATGACATAAAAATGAATGGACTACACTATCCATTTTTGATAAAAGCTACTCATGGTGGATCAAGTGAAGGAATAGCACTGATTAAAAAAGCAGAAGATTTTTCCAGAGTTTTAGAGGAATGGTCTTTGAATGATTCCCTGAAAGAATGCTCTATTTTTGCTGAAGAGTTTATTGACGGTGAAGAGTATTGTATTGGAATTTTTGGTCATGGGAATCAGGGCTCTCTTATTACCCTGCCCATAGCTAAAATAATCTTCCCGGGGAAAATATTTGGCAAAGATACAAAATTCAATAATGAATATTCTATTGAAACAGGTCTTAAGCTACCTGAGCCTATCGTGACTGATATGGAAAAAGCTGCGAAAGATGTTCACAGGGATCTCCATTTTTGTGGATTTAGTAGAATGGACTTTATTGTAGATGGGAATTCCCGGGTTTATGCCCTTGAGGTAAATACTCATCCCGGAATGAGCCGGCATAGTATTATTACGGGAATGATCAAACACAGTAAGGATTTTTCACTTAAAGAAGCGTTTATTCAAATGATTAATTGGTCTATTCAGGATTTCAATGATTCTGTAGCAGTTGACGATTAATCTTAACCAGTTCCTTTGTTAATTCCATCTGAAATAGAGGCTCCTCAGAAAGCAATAGCAAATAGGCCGGTCTGGAAATCATGATCATTCTACTCATTTCACGAACCTTAATTGTACTTTTATAGATTGATCTGTCAACAATTAATTGGATAGCTGGAAAAGTCCCGGATTCTTTCTCTGATAGAGCTCTATCTCCCCAGAATTCTGAGATCTTTCCTGAAATGAGAATATATAATCCTGCCGAATCTTTATCACCGTTCAGTAAATACTCCATGTTCCTTTGAAGAATTATCTGGCTGGAATTGACCGCCAGGTCCTGTAGTATTGTGGATTTGAGTTTTTGCAGGAGGGGATGATTTTTCAATAAGAGAAGTGTTTCATC